>JAZRQT010000038.1:0-13010 GCA_045650105.1 Clostridia bacterium
TTTTTGCAGGAATACTCAGGACAACGCTTGAGGACATTCTGTTTGCATTTGTATGTATCGGTGCAGTGATTGCGCTGGGTTTTTTTTTCAATAACGGACAGATAAGATATTATCAGATTTTGGGGAGCGTCAGCGGGGCACTGTTCTATGCGGCGTTCCTTTCAAAAATAGTTTCTAAAATCTTTTTGTTTTTTTTCGGTATTACAGAGAAAATTATTGTAAAGCCTTTTTTGTGGCTTTGTAAAACGGTGGTATTTCCACTTAGCTATTTGCGTGATGCTTTAAAAAGACTGTGTAAAGGGTTTAAGAGATTGCGCATAAGAGTTTCGAAAGCGCTCAAAAACAGCCTGAAAATGCTCAAAAAAAGAATTAAAATGTTGTAAAAAAATCTTTACAAATGAAAATCTTTCAGTTATACTATAGGGTGTGAGGTGAGTGGAGTGAGCGTAGAAACAAAAAAATCTGTGCAGAGAAAAAAGAAAAAGACGCAAAGCTACTATTTAAGGCTTGCGGTTTGCTTTTTAATAATTGCAGGATTTTTGTATACACTTGTTTCACAACAACTGCGCCTTGTCAGCATCCGTCAGGAAACCGCTCAGTGTGAGAGGGAAATCAGTGCGATGGAAAAAGAGTATGACATTTTAAAGGAAAAGGCGAAGTATAACTCCACCGATGAATTTTATGAGGATAAGGCACGTGACGAAGGTTATGTGCGTGAGGACGAGACTTTGTTTGTAGTCGGCAACTAATAGATGCAATAAAATAGTTATATTATATATTTTTACATACTGAAAGGGGTAAAGTACCTTTATGGCACTTGAAGTAGGACAAATAGTTGAGGGTAAGGTTTCAGGAATAACAGGATTTGGTGCATTTATTGATTTGCCTGACGGTGAAACAGGTCTTGTACATATTTCAGAGGTTGCGAGAAATTATGTCAAAGACATAAACGAGCATCTTTCTATGGGACAGACAGTTAAGGTTAAGGTTTTGTCGCTTGATGAAAAGGGGAAGATAAGCCTTTCTATTAAGAAAGCACAGGAAGGTCATTCTCCAAGAAGAGCGGCGGCGCCCTTTAGCGGTGTGCCTGCAGAAATTGACTGGGGCAGTGAAAATGACCAGAAGGATATGTCGTTTGAGGATATGATGGCAAGCTTCAAGCAGTCAAGTGACGCACGTATGCTCGATATAAAACGTAATGTTGAGGGCAAGCGTAATAACAGAAGAAAATGATGGGGATGTAAAAAAACAGCACCGATCGTTTATTGGCGGGAAATTCATATTTCAAAGAATAGAACATTCTCGAAAATCATAAATTTTGGTAGGAATCCGTAAAAACGGATTCCTATTGTTTTTATGCCAATAAACTACGAACAAACTTCGCCTCTCGACGCACCCTCGTACGCCTTCGGGTTCCCACGGAAAGGGCGCGCACGTCCTTTCCGTGGCTCAGTTTGTCCGTTCTGCACTATTTTTTCCATCCCCAAAACTAGGTGGTTTTAGATTTTGTTTATTTACCGCAGACTATATTTCCCCAGTGTTTCGACATTTTTTATTTCACGTTGCATAATTTCTGCCATTGACATATTAAGTGCGTTGCAAAGACTTGCTATATAAAACAAATTTTCACCAATTTCGTTTTGTATAGCACCCAGACATTCAGGGCAGAGATTTCCGCTTGCTCCGCTATTGTGCTTTTCAAGAGGATTGGGGCTTTTCACTCCGTTTATCTGTATGCACCCGCATCCTGTGGCAGAGCGCACTGTGCTGCGACACATTTTACTGCAGGAAATTTGGCATTTTGTAAGAATGTCAAGGATATTGCTGTTTCTGATAAGAAGTTTTTGCACTTTCTTCTGAAAATCTTCTGTAGGTGTGGAACCCATTTCACTCACCTCAAATTCATATTTCTGTATGTAATTATATAGTTTGGGCGCGAGATAGTCAATGTAAGAGTTTGTAATAAAATGTCTTGTTAAAATTATTAAAAAAAACCTTGACAAAAGCTTTTACATAATGTATACTTTTTAAGTGTTCGTGATGAGAAGGCTTGATTAACTCGCACGTTATATGGCCCGTTGGTCAAGCGGTTAAGACACCGCCCTTTCACGGCGGTAACACGAGTTCAAATCTCGTACGGGTCACCATTTTAATAAGGGCTTTTAGCTCAGTTGGTTAGAGCAACCGGCTCATAACCGGTCGGTCCGGGGTTCGAGTCCCTGAAGGCCCACCAAAACAAAAATCCTGTCGAAAGATGGGATTTTTGTTTTGTATTATTCATTTTTCATTATTCAATATTCATCATTCATTAAATTCGACAGGATTTTTTAATGAATAATGAATGATGAAGCCGCTTCGCTGATGAATAATTAATAATTGAAATTCTTATAATTTGATGATATAATATCATTGGTGAGGTTTTCAGGGACTCGAACCCCGTGGGGGCAAACATCGTAGAAAAACAGTCCGGTGAACTGTTTTTCCGATGTTTGGTGTGCAGTACGGTGCCAAAAGGATGATATAGATACACTCTATATCATCCTTTTTTTCTCCCGAAATATAGCGGCTTGTAGGAGCTGTATTTTCTATAACTGAACAAAATCATATATTCTCCTTATTTTGCAATGATTTTGGGTTAAATCCTGTAGCTTTTTTTATTACTGTACTGAAATATTTGCTATCAGAGAAGCCGGATTTTTCAGCAATTTCATATACCTTATAATATCCGGATTCTAACAATTCCAAAGCATGTGTAACTCTTAAATTGTTAATGTACTGCAGAGGCGAAAGACCGGTAATTAATTTGAATTCTTTTCTGAAAAACGATTCACTGATCGAACTTATTTGTGAAAGCTGATGTATTGTAAGTGTCGGATCGGTAAAATGTTCGTGTATATAGTCGATAGCGTTAAAAATTAAAGTGCGAGTATAACCGTATGAAATTTCATTCTGCTGAGACTGTATTTTTGATAATATCTTAAAAAAATAAGAGGATGTTTTATTATGATACCCTGGTTTTTTTTCTGTCCAACTGTCATACATATCGGAGAATAATCTCTCAAAAATTTTTTTGTCAGTGGGAGAAAATGTATATATGTTATCGGTGGGTAAATTTTCTGCAGTAAAATGAACGCAAAACAAACTTTCATCTTTTGCATTTAATTTGTAGCCAAGATTGTAAGGAATAAATATTATATCTCCAGTTGAAACTTTCTTTTTTGCTTTTTCTTCTACAGTAAATATACTGTCTCCCTTTAATCGAAAAGAAAGTGCGTGGTATGGCCTTGGCAATGCTTCTTTATCAAAGCTACTCCATTTTAATTTTAAAACGGAAATCAAATTGAAATTTGAAATGTTTTCAGGAATGAAAGACATATTTATCGCCACCGTTAATCAGAAATTGATTTGATTATAACATCATATATTTTGAATGTCAAGAAGCGAAATTTAAACCTTTTAAATCAAAATGTAGGTTTGAATTTTTTTGAATCATTATATAATTAAATTAGTTAAAAAGAATGGTGGGATGGAAATGTTTATATTGGCACCGAAAACAGAAGAAAAAGCATATGGAGTTGCAACCAATGTTTTTAGAGATTATTATGAAAAAATAACAGGGGTAAAACTTGAAATCAAAACGGAGCCATCTTCCTCCGAAGATATGGTTATTATCGGTTCTGAGGCGGTGCAGCCGTTTGTATATAAAAGTGTGGTTGGCGGACTTCCTATACGCTGTGACAGCGATGAATACTGTATTATTTCTAAAAAAGATAACGGCAGAAATCTTCTTTTCCTTGCAGGCGGCAGGGGACGTTCAACTCTCTATGCGGTATATGACTTTTTTGAAAGACAGGCAGGGTGTCACTATTTCTGGGATGGTGACGTTATTGAAAAAAGGGAAAGCATTGACATAACAGGGCTGAATGTATATGAAGTTCCAAGATTTACATACCGTGCAATACGTTACTTTGCCCACAGAGGACTTGGACGTTTTCAGGCAGAGCATTGGGATTTTGACGAATGGAAAAGGGAAATAGACTGGATTTGTAAAAGCAGATTAAATGTATTTATGCTGAGAATAGGTATAGATGATTTGTTCCAGAAGACGTTCCCCGATGTTGTTTCCTATCCTTCAAATAAAGACATTCTTCCCGAAGCGACATCAGGGTTTAACAACAGAACAACCTTCTGGCCACTTGAATACCGTGGTGAGCTGCAGAAAAAGGTTATGGATTACGCCTTTTCCTGCGACTTAATTCATCCCGAAGATTGCGGAACGATGACACACTGGTATTCAAGAACACCGATAGATTTTCTTGAAAAGGTTAAGCCGACATTTTTGTCGCAGACCAGCAAATCGCAGAGTGAACAAACGGGACTTGTGTGGGATATTTTAGATGAAAATAATCTAAATAATTATGAAAAACTGACCGATACCCATATTAAAGAATACGGAAAGCCCGAAATGTTTCACACAATCGGTCTGGCAGAAAGAACATATAATGAAGACAGACGGGCAAATTTAGACCTGAAAAAATATGCATATCGCAAAATTATAAATAATGTGTCTGAAAAATACCCTAACGCACCGCTTTTGATTGCGGCGTGGGATTTCTTCTTTTGCCTTGAAAGTGATGAAATCCGTGAAATAACACAACTTTTCAATCCTGAAAAAACCATCATTCTTGACTATACCGTTGATTTAAAGGCAGAAAATAATGATTTTGAAAATTGGGATATTGTGGGAAAAATGCCCTGGATTTTTGGTATCTTCCACGCATATGAACCGCAAAACCACATTCACGGAGATTATGAATATATCACAGAAAAACTAAAGGTTGCGGATAATGATGCATTTTGTAAGGGTATGGCATTCTGGCCTGAGCTTTCGCACAGTGATACTCTTATGCTTGAATATTTCAGGGAAAATGCGTGGAAACCACAAAACCGCAGTATAAATGAAATTGCCGCAGATATGTGTCATAGGCGTTATGGCGAGGATGAAGAAAGAATGCTTGAAATATGGAAAGCATTCTTGCCGACAATGAAGCTTCCCACAAAAGAGCGTATGGCAAGCTTTTTTGACGTCCTTAAAACCGAAGCGGTATTTCTAAGACTGTTTCAGTTTGAACACGAAAGACAGCCTGATTGTGAAAAATTATGGGATGGATTTGAGGATTATGAAAAGACTTTTGTCCCCGATATGAAAAAAACACTTTTGCTGATAAGAGATTTGCCCGAGGATATATACAGTAAGCCTTTTATCAGACGTGATGTTGCCGATATACTTAAAACAGTTGTGATGAAAAAAATCCAGTACAGTTTTATAAAGTTAAGTTATTCAATTTTGCGTTGGCGCAGAGGTGAAAATGAGGAGGGGAAAATAAGAACACTTCTTGACTATAATGAAAAAATGCTCTGTCTTTTTGAAGAAACATTAGCACTTCACGAGGATAACAGTATGTATTACAGCTTACTTGAACTGCAGAAAAACAGACCTATAAATCCGCATTTTGAAAATACGCTTAAGGATAATGTTATAAACTGGTACTGCCGTACAAGTGCATATGAGGCTGTTAAAGGTGTTTATAAGAAAGAATTTTCTGTGTTTAAGGAATGGATGATAAAAAGACTTAATTCAAATGACATAAATAATATGGATATGAGCAGCTTTCCAAAAGAAAAGGAAAGAATTTTTGAAGAGTTTAAGTCTATATCATTAAAAGAATTCCATAATGCAGAAAAGAACGGGTATAAAGAGGTAATTGAAAACTTGTTGTCAGCATTTTAAAAGGAGAAAAGTATGGTTTTATCAAAGCTTTTTGAAAATATGCACCACGTTGTGGAAAAGTATGACTTTATGCAGGAACAGAAGAATGTCCTTTTAGATTACTGTAGGTCTTTTGAAAAAAATGAAAAACTGATTCAGTTAGCACAAAAGTATTATCATATGATCTTTGAAATTGAAGAAGAAATTGATGTTAATAGCTTAAAGGAGAATGACAAACTGGAACAAGGAATGCTTTTTGCAGTCATTTATCTTGCACGCTTTGAACTTTTGGGGGCAGAGCTTGAAAAACAGGGAATACCTTCAAAATATGCGCAGAGTGCGCTATGGCACTATAAGGATTTGTTTCAGCGTAATTTTAATTGCTACGGAGAATTTGGCTTTTGCGGAATGTACAGAAACGGTATGGTACAATATATAAAGCCGAGGACATTTAGACTAGGAAGACTGTGCTTTGAAATGAATTCATTTTCAGGACCTTATGATGTGTACAAAAACAAAAACACAGGCGAATTAATTCCAATTCTAAATGCTGGCATTTGCTACCTTACTGATGGAAAACAAGCGCCTAAAGACTATGACGGGGAATGCTTTGTAACAACGTTTTCAGACGAAGACGATATTAAAGGATATACAGTTGATGAAGAAGGGAAGCTAAAGTTTACACCTCTATCCTTAAAAAAAGAAGATTATGAAAAAGTGCTTTCAAAAAATGATGCGGTTATTTCAGTACACATTCCCGGAAATGAGAAAATGTCCCCTGAGAGCGTCAGCAATAGCTTCAAAGAGGCGAAGGCATTTTTTGAAACATACTATAAAGAGAAAAATTTCAAGGCATTTGTTTGCAGTTCGTGGCTTCTCGATACAGGACTTAAAAGATTTTTGAAGCCTGAGTCAAATATTTTATCTTTTCAGAAAAACTTTAGAATTGTGCTTTCTTTTGTCAATACCTTTGCACTCTATTGGAACATCTTCGGTGTAGAAAAATTTATTTCTTATTCTGAGCTTGTTCCTCAAAATAACTTTCAGCAGGAAATTCTGGATTTTGTTAAAAACGGTGAACATTTATACAGTGGTAATGGGTTTATAATGATTTAATGCAAAAGAAAGTAATTAAAATAAATTAATCAGGAGGAAAGTAAAATGGCAATTAAACACACAGCGGTAAGCTACTATGGCTTTAACTACGTTGAACACGCAAAAGAAGATTTTAAAGAAATGATTGAGCACGGTTGCGACACGGTAATCCTTGCAATTACAGAATTTGATATGGATTTCTGGTTTCCCAACATCAATGAAATCGTAAAAACAGCACACGAAATGGGACTTCGTGTTCTTGCGGACACGTGGGGTATCGGTAAATATTTCGGCGGTGAGCAGGTAAGTCTTTTCCTGCAAAATAACATTCACCATAGACAGGTTAGTGCTTATACGGGTGAGGTTTTAAATGCGGCTTGCTTCAATACAAATTCTTTCCGTGATTATTTCAAAAGACTCTGTCTCAAGCTTGCACGTGAAACAGAGGTTGACGGCTTTTTCTGGGATGAGCCGCATTACGCATATCCCAAGTCATATGCATCAATCACAGGCGGTGCAGGTGATGACTGGGCGTGCAGATGTCCTGAATGTATGAAAAAGTTTGAGGAATACTACGGCTACGAAATGCCCAGGTTTATGAATGATGATGTAAAGCAGTTTAGGTGGAGAGAGGCTCTTTACACCCTTGAAGATACTTCAAAGGCACTGAAAGAGTATAATCCCAATCTTGAAATAACATGCTGCGTTCATGCAACACTCAATACATATTATGTAACAGAACTTCGTGGTTACGATAACTGGGAAATGGTCGCTGCATGTCCGTATTTTGACGTATTCTCTACAACGATTATTAACTGGGACCTTCCCGAAAACTTCTTCCGTGATATTACCGAGAGAACTGTTGCTATGGCAAAGAAATACGGCAAGCAGTCCGAGCGTTGGCTGATGGGTTACAACAAGCGCCCTGCTGATTTTGGGCAGATTGACAAGGTTGTTGATATGTATGAGGAGCTTGGTGTAGACCGCCTTGCAACGTGGACATACCGTGGTGGATACGGAACTGTTGTTGCGGCTAAAGATGCGATTGAGCTTTGGGATAATATCGGAAGAAACTATAGAAGGGTGCTTAAAAAATGATTACTGAAAAATACTTTGATAATATAATTTCTGTTCTTTCAAAGATAAAGGAAACGCAGAAAGAGAGAATGGAAGAAGCTGCCCGCATGGTGGCAGAAACTATAAAAAATGAAGGAATTACATACATTTTCGGTTGCGGTCATTCACATCTTATCGCTCTTGATTGCTTTTATCGCGCAGGCGGTCTTGCAAATGTGAGTGCAATGCTTGACACTGACCTTATGCTTCATAACGGGGCGGCAAAAAGCAGTAAGATGGAGAAAATGGAAGGTATTGCAGAAAGCATATTTGAAAGATACTGCATAACTCCTAGAGATGTTCTGATAACAGTTTCAACATCGGGAAAAAATGCCGTTCCCGTAGAGATGGCACAAACTGCAACAAAGAATGGAATTAAGAATATTTCTGTTGTTTCTTCTTCCTATTTTGCTGATAAAAAGGAAAGTCCGTTACTTTACGAGTGCAGTGATATTTATATTGATAACTGTGTCCCGCACGGAGATGCCGTTATAGAAATTGAGGGCGCACAGACAAATATGGGAAGTGTTTCAACTGCGGCAAGCTCCTTTATTCTGCAGTCAGTTTTAATGGAGGCAGCGTCACTTGCGGGAAAAGACGGCGCAGAACTTCCCGTCTATATGAGCGGTAATATTGACGGCGGTGCAGAGTTTAATAAAGCACTTATCAAAAAGTATATGGGAAGAGTAAAGCATTTGTGAACAGTTTGGGGACGTGTCACTTTCTGTTTCATTTTGCCAGATTTTTGGAAAACGCAAACAAAATGCAAATAAAATAGGGCTATAGTAACACGAGTTTAATTTCGAGTTACTATAGCCTTGTTTGTTACTTGGCTTATTGTTTTATATAACCTCATTTTCCAAAAGCTCCGCTAAATCCATTGCAATGTTTTCAGGAAGTGCGCTATAAAGTGCATTTTTTATATCGTCTTTATTAAAACGGCAGGAAATAAGTGCAGATGAAACGCTTTCGGGTAAGCTGTGGTCCATTGCATCCGTATAAAGTCTGACATCCTTAATTTCACCGTCTGACACCTGAAGTTCAAGCCTGACAGTTCCCCAAGTAAAATATTTCTCGCAGGAAAAGGAAATAGGCATAGGTGTGTCATAAAGATATTCACGGCTTTTATATTTTTCTGCAAGCTTAAAAATTTCTTCATTATTAAGAGTGTTGATAACTGTAATCGGTTTTGCATAAACTTCCTTAAATGCCTGCACCATATAATTTTTCATATCGTTGCACGTAAGCGCAGGCGAAAGCTCGCAAAGATTTATCGTACGTGATTTTACCGATTTAACACCCTTTGCCTGAAGCTTTGCTGTGGGCGGGGTGAGGTAACGTGCCATCTTTTCCATATCGGCATTTATAAGGATTGTTCCGTGATGGTAGGATTTCCCCCTGGAATTATAAAATGCATTTCCCGAAAACTTTCTGCCGTCTGCCAAAATATCGTTTCTGCCTGAAATTTCGGTATCTATCCCTGCAAGGGCGCAGGCTTTCTTAATAACCTCAAGCTGTTTTTGAAGATTATAATTTTCACTGCTACATAAAAAGGTAAAGTTAAGATTTCCCAAATCGTGAAAAACGGCACCCCCGCCTGAAAGACGGCGTGCAAGGTATACCCCATCCTCCTCGAGAAGGGAGGTGCGACATTCTGCCCATGCGTTTTGATTTCTGCCAATAACAACCGTGTTCTCGTTCTGCCACAGATAAAGTGTGCAGGCATTTTCGGGCGTGGTATCGAGCAGATGTTTTTCAATTGCTAAGTTTTTATAAGGGTCAAAGGAACTTCCTATATATATTTGAAGTGTGTCAATCATAATATCACCTACCTGCTATTTTATAAGATTTTTTAAAAATAGTCAATATTCTTCTTGAAAAGATGATATAAATGTGTTATAATCTGTTATAAAAGTTGCGAAGATATAAATTTTGGAGGATATTATGAACCGTATTCGAAGAGAACGGATAAAAGAATATTTGGATGACAGAAATATAGCGACTATAAAGGAACTGAGGGATCTTTTGCCCGATATTTCGCTGATGACGCTCCACCGTGACCTTGATGCGCTGGAGAGCCAGGGATTTCTGGCGAAATACCGTGGCGGTGTAAAGCTCGTTCATCAGATGGGCGATATGGAATTTAGCGTTCGTATGCGTGATAATAATCCCGGTAAGATGCGTATGGCACAAAAGGCACTCTCTCTTATAGAGCCATATAATTCCGTGTTTCTTGATGCAGGAACTTCAAATTTGGTTGTTGCAAAAAATCTGCCTGATATTAATCTCAATGTTGTAACGACAAGCCCCGGAATTGCGCTTGAACTGTGCAACCTCTCAAACCCTATGGTTACAATGTGCTGCGGTGCGCTTAACCGTAACAATCAGTCGGTTTGCGGACAAAACACACTTGAAATGCTCAAAAATATCAATATTGATATTGCTTTTATCGGTGTTTCGGGTTGCTCTGCCGATGTGGGATTCACCTGCGGAACAGAGGCGGATATGCTTGTTAAAAAGCTTGTCATAGAAAAGGCGAGGACAAGTGTACTGATGTGCGGTAATGAAAAGCTCAAAAGGCTGATGCCCTACACCTTTGCAACTATGAAGGATGTAGATTATGTTATAACGGACACACCTCTTTCTGATGCTTATATGAAAGCCGCTGAGGAAAACGGTGTTATAATTATGTAGTAGATAAAAGAATTGTCGAGTTTCGGCAATTCTTTTATTACATAGGAAATTGCGTCAGCAATTGCTTGTAACAACAAAATTTACCTTATAAAAAGGTGAGCGAAGCGAACATTTAATTGACGAAGTCAATTTTGTTTTTTTTTCGCACAAAAGTAATTGACGGAAGTGTTATGTTATGTTATAATTAACAATATATCAAAATAGGGAGGTTTTTGCCTTGGCTAATGCTGTAATTATGCCTAAAGCCGGTATTACTGTTGAAAGCTGTATTATCGGTAACTGGGAAAAAAAGGTTGGTGACTCTGTAAAGGTCGGAGATATTTTGTTTACATACGAAACTGACAAAGCAAGCTTCGAATGTGAATCGACTGCAGAGGGTACATTATTGGAAATTTTCTTTCAGGACGGGGAAGAGGTTCCGTGTCTTATGAATGTGTGTGCAATCGGCTCTGAGGGTGAGGATGTGAGTGCACTTCGTCCTGACGGCGCTCAGGCTGCAGTGGAGGCACCCGTAGAAGCTCCCGCTCAGGAGGCTCCTGCCCAGGTTGTTTCAGCACTCGCAGAGGTAACTGTAAGTGCAGACGGAAAAACTGCCGTTTCTCCGAGAGCGAAAAAGCTTGCGGAGCGTGCAGGGGTGGATGCATCTATGGCAACACCTACAGGCCCTAACGGAAGAATAATTGAACGTGATGTAAGAACTCTTATGGAAAATCCTGTGGCAGCAAAGGCCGAAGCAGTAGCGGCGGCACCTGCGGCAACAGTAGTAGAGCAGGAGTATGAGGATGTTAAGTTCAGCGGTATCCGCCGTGCAATCAGTAAGTCTATGCATACTTCTCTTTCCACAATGGCACAGCTTACACACAATACATCATTTGATGCTACTGCAATCTTAGCATACAGAAAGCTTCTTAAGGCTTCTGAGGGTGAGTGCAGCGGTATTACACTTGGCGATATAGTTTTGTATGCAGTTTCAAGAACGCTTTTAAATCATCCCGATTTGAATGCGCATATGCTTGATGACAATAATATCAGACTCTTTAAGCACGTTAACCTCGGCGTTGCGGTAGACACACCAAGAGGCCTTATGGTGCCCACTATCTTTAACGCTGATACGAAGAGTCTTCTTGAAATCTCAAAAGAGGTTAAGGAGCTTGCGGCTGCGTGCCGTGAGGGTAATATCAGCCCTGACAAGCTTTCAGGAGGTACATTTACCGTTTCAAACTTAGGTAATATGGGCGTTGAGTCCTTCACACCCGTTATCAATCCTCCGCAGACGGGAATACTTGGTGTTTGCGGCACAGTAGAGCGTGTTAAGAAGGGTAAGGACGGCGAGATTAAGATTTATCCTGCAATGGGACTTAGCCTTACATATGACCACCGTGCAGTAGATGGAACACCTGCGGCACGTTTCCAGAAGGAACTTGGTTACAATCTTGAAAACTTTACAATGCTGTTGGCTAAATAAGGAGATAAGATTATGGAAATTTTTGACGTATTGGTTTTGGGTGGTGGCCCCGGCGGATATTTGTGCGCAGAACGTGCTTCCCAGAATGGACTTAAAGCGGCTGTTTTTGAAAAGAAGGCTCTTGGCGGTACTTGCCTTAATGAGGGATGCATTCCGACAAAGACACTTCTTAATTCATCCAAAATGTATCGCCATGCAAAAGAGAGCGAGGCATTCGGTGTTAGCGCCGAGGGTGTAAAATATGACCACGCTAAGGTTATAGACAGAAAAGACAAGGTTGTTAAAACTCTCGTTTCAGGCGTGGGTGCTACTATGAAGGCGAACAAGGTTACCGTTATCAGTGCAAATGCAACTGTTAAGGGTAAAGATGAGAACGGATTTTTGGTTGAGGCAGACGGAACTGTTTATGCGGGTAAAAAGCTTGTAATTGCATCAGGCTCAGAAACAGTTGTTCCGCCCGTACCAGGTCTTAAGGAAGGACTGGAGAGCGGTTTTGTAGTTACAAACCGTGAAGTTCTTGACGAAAAGACACTTCCCAGGGAAATGGTTGTTATCGGCGGCGGCGTAATAGGTCTTGAAATGGCTTACTACTTTGCAAGTGTCGGTACAAAGGTAACTGTTATTGAAATGATGCCCAAGATTGCAGGTGCGACAGATGCTGAAATCTGTAAGGTACTCACCGATGCTTTTGAAAAGCGTGGTATGGTGTTTAAGCTTTCCTGCAAGGTGCTTGAGGTTAAGAAAGACAGTGTTATATATGAAGAAAACGGCGAAAAGAAGGAAATAAAGTGCGACAAGGTACTTCTTAGTGCAGGACGTAAGCCGTCTACAGCAAATATCGGTCTTGAGACGCTTCAGCTCGATATGGAC
>JAZRQT010000039.1:0-2955 GCA_045650105.1 Clostridia bacterium
GAGAGGGAAGGTACGCTCTAAGTTTTCTTCTGCAAGGATAGGCAGACCTGCGCTGACACGTCCTATTACGGGCACCTCAAGAAATTCCTTTTCCATAGAAGAAATGTTTGTGGGAACATTAGCAAGACGAATTCCTCTTGAACTGCCTGCATCCTTTACAATATGGCCATTCTTTTCAAGTCGGCTGAGATAGCCATGCACGGTAGACGGTGAATTAAGACCTACAGCCTCGCAAATTTCCCTGACAGTAGGGGGGAAACCCTTTTGAGAAAGATGCTTTTCTATAAAACTTAAAATTTCCTGCTGCTTATCAATATTAGCCGCCATAAAAATCCCTCCTGTATTTTATCTGCTTATAGTATAACATATACAAAAAGAAAAATCAAACATTTGTTCGTAAAAAATGTAAATTTTTTGTTGCTAAGCTGCAGACTTCGAAAAAGGAAGGTAAATCCGTAGGGCACGAACTCGTCGGAGTACGTGGGTACGGTAGAGGGCGTGTTGGGCGGAAACAAGCAGAAATCAGTTAAAAAAGCTTACTATACAACATCGCATCTGTCAACTTACGGTTGCTGTTTTCGCCTCGAAAGCGAAGGCTGTTCTTTTATCCTCTGCTTGTGGTTGAGCGACTTTTTCGAATGTCTGAGGGATATTTTCCTTGACTTATTTTGCAGAAATTGATATTATATAAGTAGCATATTGCGCATATTGACAAATTTTAGCAGGTAATCGATTAGACAAAGGAAGTGTGTTAATGAATACGGAGAACGATAATATTCAGTCTTCTGTAGCGGAGGAAACTGCTCAGGCAGAGGCAAATAATGAAACTCAAACAGAAAAAAACGAGCGTGAGTTTATTTCTGAATTTGCGCCCGAGCCTATACAAATTCCCAAGTACAATAAGGAAAAGGAACAGAAAAAACACGAAAAAGCAAATGAAAAAATGAAAAAGCGCAATACTAAAAAGAGTAAGAAGCGCCGTAAGCTTTTACGTAAGATAATATTTGCAATAAGAACGGTGATTTTGTTTGTTGTGCTCAGTTCACTGTTTTTCGGGGCGCTTTCTTCGCTTGTTGTAAAAATGAATACATCACAGTATTCGATTGAGAGTGCAATCCGCACAAGTGAGCCTGAAAGGTTTACGATTGGTAAAATTAAAAACCCCGGAAAAATTAATCTGAAGAAAAGCTCTCCACGTGCGAGTGTTGCCGATGTAATAAGGGACAATTCCCTCATTACGGTGACATATGCAGATATAGAGCAGGCAGTAAGAAAATCTTCATATCCCGATTTTGTTGCTGATGTAGCGCATGATGTTATATCTTTCTATGTTTACGGCAATGAATTTAAGGATATAACGGCAAAGGATATTTCGCAGATGCTCCTCAAGAATGTGTCCTACATAAAGCTTGTTACAGGTGTAGAGATTGGGGAGAGTGCCTGCAATGATATTGCAAAATACGCTCTTAAGTCAACGGCGTTTAAAGAGCTTAATCAAAATAGCCTGCAAAAGCAGCCTGCGGCTAAATATACCTATATAACCTCGGTGCTTTTCTCTACAATGGTGCTTATATGCCTTGTAATAGCACTCATGCTGTTTTTGGTACTGACGGTTGTAGCGTGCAACGGCTTTGCACACAGAATGATAGGATGGGCTTGTATGATTTCAGGTGTCGCTGTCGGTGTGGCAGGGTTTATCTTTAAGCCTGCATTCAAGGTTTCAAGTGAATTTTTGCAGTGCGTTACAGATGCGATAGTTAAGAGCTTTAATCAAAGCTCGCTTATATACGGCAGTATAGTATTTTTGGCAGGTATCCTTGTTATCCTGATTGGTCACGCAATGGCAGACGATGAATATGAGGAGGAGCTTGACGACGAATATATTGAAGAGCTTGAAGAAGCTTTAATCGAGGAATAAGAGCAAATTCAAAGGGGATGTTTTACATCCCCTTTATTTAGTAGGTGAGAGTATGATTATACCGATTTTTGTTCCGCACGAGGGATGCCCGAATGACTGTGCGTTTTGCAATCAGCGCACGATAAGCGGTAAGGCGGCAGCCCCTACAGAGGAAGAAGTGCATAGGATAATAAGGACGCATCTTGCGCAAAACGGCATAGTGGCAGAGCAGATTGCGTTTTTTGGCGGCAGCTTTACGGGGATAGAGGAAAACCGCAGAAAGATGTACCTTGAAACGGCGTATGAATATGTGAAACAAGGTGCGGTGAAGAGCATCCGTATTTCTACCCGTCCTGATTATATAAATGATGAAATTATAAAAGAGCTTTTGCACTATGAAGTGAAAAATATAGAGCTTGGCGCACAGTCTATGGATAAGGACGTACTTATTGCATCGAAAAGAGGCCATAGTGTAGAAGATGTAGAAAAAGCCGCACGTATTATTAATGACAGTGGTATTACATTGGGACTGCAGATGATGACGGGACTTCCCTGCGACAACCAAGAAAAATGCCTTTACACTGCAAGACGATTTAAAGAGCTCGGTGCAAAAGAAACCCGTATTTATCCAACTGTGGTTTTAAAGGGAACGCACCTTTCAAAAATGTATGAAAACGGAGAGTACATTGCACACAGTGTTGAGGATGCAGTTGAAATCTGTGCAAAGCTTTATAAGTTTTTCAATGATAACAAAATAAAAATTCTGCGTATAGGACTTCCTGACAGCAGCGACCTTCGTGAAAATTATATAGCAGGTGCATACCATCCGTCCTTGGGAGAAATGGTTATAAGCCGTGATATAAGAAATATGATTGAAGAATACGCAAAAGGAAAAGAAACCGTAAACTTACGTGTAAATCCACGCTTTGTATCAAAATTAAACGGCAACAAACGCTGTAATATCCGCTATTTCAAAGAAAAGGGAATTACGCTGAATGTTACCGTTGATGGAAATACAGAAAAAATTATTATGGAAGAATTCTGACGGGTGTTCCCAC
>JAZRQT010000040.1:0-4722 GCA_045650105.1 Clostridia bacterium
TTTTCAAGCTTTGTTTCAATCTTAAAATTAGAATCTACATCAGCTAAACTTTTCATTTAAACCACCTCTGTACCTATTTTATCATAGATTAATCAATATGTAAATAATCAACTTCATACACAACGTATATTTCAACGAAAAAAGACATCCGAAGATGTCTTTTTTCTGAGAAAGCAGAACCATAGAGACATTTGACATTGAATGAAATATCTCGCTTTGCTCGATATGAAATATTTTTCTTGCAGAAAAATGTGAAATAAAATTTGCCTTTTCATATGCCGTAAGGCATATTTCATACGCATAGCGTATTTCATAGCGAAGCTATTTCACTTGCCGCAGGCAAATATAACTGAAAAAAGACTTGCCCGGCAAGTCTTTTTTCTGGTACGCCTGATGCGACTTGAACGCACGACCTTCAGAGTCGGAGTCTGACACTCTATCCAACTGAGCTACAGGCGCATATATCGGAGTTGTAAAAAACTTTTACAACTCCTTTTTCCTTTATGCGGTTACTACTACCTTCGTATACATCGGGATATTTGCTACCATCCACTTTATATCATTTGGGTGCATTCTTACACAACCTGCCGATACCTTCATTCCGAGGCGGTCATCATAAGGCGTTCCGTCATATTTAATAAGATATGAATGGAATGCATACCCTCTGTAAAAGCGCATTACGGGGCCGCAATAATATTTATCATATTTCCAGATAGGCTGATACTGATGGTATTCAAACTGTCCCTCTACTGTGGGGGTGCTTGGCTTACCGATTGAGCAGGTAAAGGATTTCACAAGTGACCAGTTATTTTTACTGCCTTTGAATATATTTACCTCAAAATCTTTTTTCGATACCCAAATCATATAGTTTGTTTTGCTTGAAATATCCTTTTTATTCACAGAAACAATTCTTCTGTAACTTAGGCTGTATTCTGACGGTGTGAGGGTTATTTCACGATAAAAGGTGTTATCCTCCACCATATTATAGTTGCACGCAAAATACTGCGCCACACGTGAGAGGGGAACATACACCATAGTGTCTATCTGAAAAGTGGGGATTGAGAGATTTACACCCTCATAACCGAAAAGTGCATAAATATCGTCTATATAAAACTGCGCACTGTGTCCGTCATCTGTATAAAGCTTAACATACGGCTTTTCTTCATCAAAATAGTTCTTGGTTTGTATACCAAGCTTGTGAAGAAGGTCTGTTGTAACATAAACCTCATCCTCTGTCAGGCAGTGGTAAAAAAGTGTCTGCTCCACACCGGGAATTTTTATGATCGCCTCTTTGTTCCACTTTGTGCAAAGGTCCATATAAAAGCTTGTATAATACTTATCCACACCGTTTTCATCGGGCATAGCATACGTTTCGAGAATATGTTCGTTTGTATAAAATCCGTTATGATGTGTCGCATCAACTATTCCTGAAATAACAAATTTGAACTTTGTTCCTATAGAATACTCCGGGACATTGAACACAATTTCAAAAGGTGCATACCCACGCTTTACGGCATACGTCTTTGTATCAAGAAGCGTTTTTCCGTCCTCGCTGTAAAGCTCCATCACAGCATCGCCCTCTACAATAGTAGGCGTAGTGTTTCCGCTGAAATATACCTTAACAGTATTAAGTACTTCATCCTGTGCATATGCATTTACACAGAAAAAAACTGCAGTAACGATTACTGCCAGAAACAGACCTTTTTTTAAAAGCTTCATAAAAAACTGCCTCCAAAATTTGTATATTCACTATTATACATTTTTGGTAACATTAAGTCAATAAATTAAAATGGAAATTTCCCTCGTTTTTTCACTTTTCTTCGGGGACCCGCATATTATAAATAATGTTATAGTTTTTATAAAAGTATGTTGAAAAAACATAAAATATGTTGTATAATGTCTTTGTCGGAGAAATCTGGCAA
The DNA here is from genome assembly GCA_045650105.1 of Clostridia bacterium. GTDB lineage: Bacteria > Bacillota > Clostridia > UMGS1883 > UMGS1883 > UMGS1883. Next base: position 1,923 of record JAZRQT010000040.1, read on the forward strand.
AAAGGTAAGACTGAAAACAGTGTAAAAGCTGGGCGGTTATGCCATCATCTCCCTGAAAGGAGGTGGTAGCTTATGGAATATGTGTACATAATGATATACATTATCACATTAATTGTGCTTATTATAACCATAAAAAAATAACGCCCACCGCCAAGTAGTGCGTTATTTTTTATAAACGATATTTATTTGGCATAACCGTTTGAGGTCTTGCCTTTTCTGTATTAATTATACTTAATAAAATCTATTTTGTCAACCATTTTGGAAAAACTTTATAAAAAGTGTCATTTGTAGATGTCGAAAAAATGCTGAAACGATTTACACCAAAATTTGCTTTTTTTCAAAAAATATGATATACTTACTATAATTGTACCTAACGGAGGAAACTGATATGAACGAAGAAAATATTTCATTAGCTCTGGAAGGGATTACCCAGACCCTTGAAAAAAACTATATGCCGTATGCGATGAGTGTAATTATATCCCGTGCTATTCCTGAAATAGACGGTTTTAAGCCGTCGCACAGAAAGCTTTTGTATACGATGTACAAAATGGGACTTCTGGGGGGTAACCGCACAAAAAGTGCCAACGTTGTAGGTCAGACAATGAAGCTTAACCCCCACGGCGATGCGGCAATTTACGAAACAATGGTCCGCCTTACCGAGGGACATATGGCTCTTTTGCATCCTCTCGTTGATTCCAAGGGTAACTTCGGCCGCCAGTACAGCCGTGATATGGCATATGCCGCATCACGTTATACAGAGGTGCGCCTTCTTCCTATTTGCAATGAAATATTCGGTGATATAGATAAAAATACGGTGGAATTTGTGGATAACTATGACGGAACGCTTAAAGAGCCGTCACTTCTTCCCACTGCATTTCCCAACATTCTCATAAACCCAAATCAGGGTATTGCCGTTGGTATGGCAAGCAATATTGCAAGCTTTAACCTCAGAGAGGTATGTAATGCAACTATCGCTCTGTTAAAGGATAAAAATGCTGATTTATCAGAATTTATAACGGGGCCTGATTTGTGAACGGGCGGATACCTTATCAAAAATGATGAGGCGATGGAGAAGATTTTCTCAAGCGGTACGGGCAGTGTCAGGGTGCGTGCAAAGTACAATTACGATAAAAAACAGAACATTATAGAAGTTACAGAAGTTCCCTATACTGCAACTGTAGAGGCTATTATAGATAAGCTTGCCGAGCTTATAAAGGGTGGTAAGCTACGTGACATAAATGATGTGCGTGACGAAACGGATAAATCAGGTCTTAAAATCACTCTTGAGCTTAAGCGTGGTGTTGACCCTGAAAAGCTTATGGCACGCCTTTTCAAGCTGACACCGCTTGAAGACAGCTTCAGCTGTAATTTTAACGTGCTTATTGACGGAGAGCCTATGGTCCTCGGCGTGCGTGATATTCTCCGCCACTGGATTTCCTTCCGTATGGAATGTATCCGCCGTATGCTCCAGTTTGATATTGAGAAAAAGAGTGCACGTCTTCATCTTCTGCAGGGACTTGAAAAAATTCTACTCGATATTGATAAGGCAATCTATATTGTCCGCAATACACCCGAGGATGCAATGGTTGTGCCAAACCTTATGTCAGGCTTTGGCATAGACAAAGTTCAGGCAGAGTTCGTTGCAGAAATTAAACTCCGTAACCTTAACAAGGAATATATTTTAAAGCGTACAAGCGAAATTGAAAAGCTTATAGCCGAAATAGACGACCTTAAAAAGACACTTGAAAGCGATGCACGTATCAGAAAGCTTATTTCAAAGCAGCTTTCCGAAATTGCCGATAAATACGGCGTTGAACGCAAAACAATTGTTGTTACCCCCGATGAAGATGATACACCCGTTACAGAAAACTTTGTCGAGGATTACAACGTACGTGTATTTATGACAAAGGATAATTATTTCAAAAAAATTACCCTTGTATCACTGCGTGCCGCATCAGAACAGAAGCTTAAAGAGGGCGATGCCCTTCTTTGCGAGGCGGAGGCAACAAACAGAATGGATATGCTCTTCTTCTCGGACAAGCAGAACGTATACAAAATGCGTCTTAACGATATTCCCGATACAAAGGCAAGTGCCCTCGGTGAATATCTCCCCAATATTATCGGTATGGAGCCTGACGAAAAAATAATTTACGCAACACCGGGCTATGACTACAGCGGATTTATGCTCTTTGCCTTTGAGAGCGGTAAGGTTGCAAAGGTAGATATGAAGGGCTACGAAACGAAAACAAACCGCAAAAAGCTGACTAATGCATACGGTAAGGGCACCATTATCGGTATGCTTTACTGTAAGGAAGAATGTCAGGTGGCACTTTTTAGTAATATTGATAAATGCGTGGTATTTAATACAAAGGATATTCTGACAAAGACGAGCCGTTCTTCACAGGGTGTGCAGGTAATGACAATGCGCCGCAAGTCGCTTCTGACAAGAATTGAACTGCCTGAAACTTCTCTTAAAAACACCGCAGGATATGAGGCACGCACAATCCCCTCTTCGGGATATTATTTAAAGGACGACAGCCAAACCTCTTTCTTTGAGGAATAATGAAATTTGTAAATGCGAAATTAACGTTGATTTTCGCAAAAGCGAAAATCTTCATTCACTTCGAATTTCGAACTTCGAACTATTTATGAGGTACGAGTAAACTATGATTTATTTTGACAACTGTGCAACCACGCCTATGGCGGCGGAGGTTATAGAAACCCTAACCGAATATATGAAAACAAGCTTTGGCAATCCGTCAAGCCGCCACGCACTGGGACTTGAGGCGGAGAAAATTGT
>JAZRQT010000041.1:0-2907 GCA_045650105.1 Clostridia bacterium
AAAGGAAGCTGCACAATAAAGGCAAGCGGCAGATTTCCCGAAAGAATTTTAAATATTGCCTCTACAAGCGGTATTTTTGTACATACAGTTAAAAGAACGGACGAAAACACCTTAACCTTTTGTGTCAGCAAAAAAGGTGCACAAAAGCTTTTTGCAAATCCACCCGATGCGATTAAGCTTGAAATAACAGACGGGTACGGGTTCCCCTTTTTCTGGCAAAGGTATAAAAAACGCAGTGTGCTAATTGCACTGCCGTTACTTTTTATCTCTATATGTATTGCCTTTTCGTGCTTTGTATGGCGCCTCGAGATTGTTGGCGGAGATAAAAAGCTTCAAAACGAGGTAAAAAGCACACTTTCCTCCTACGGAGTGCACGTGGGTGCATTAAAGCATAAAATTGACCAGAATGACGTAAAACGCCGTGCAATTATGGAAATTGATGACCTTTCGTGGTTATGGGTTGATTTAAAAGGAACAACGGCAAAGGTTAAAATACAAAAGCGCACACAAAAACCGTCGCTTATAAAAATAAACGAGCCGTCTGACGTTATTGCAATGCACAGCGGAATAATAGAAAAAATGCAGGTGTATTGCGGTGTACCACTTATTTCAGAGGGTATGACAGTTGAAAAAGGGCAGATAATAGTAACGGGAGTATTTCAAAGCGAAAATGAAAACATCCCGACCTATTATCACCACGCCTCGGCCGATGTAACAGTGCGCTTAAACGAGAAAAAAACCGTTATAATTCCAAAAACCGTCATTACAAAAACACCAACGGGAAATAAAAAAAGTGTGTACAAAATTAATTTCAAAAAAAATAACATAAAATTTTCATTAAACAGTGGAATTTCATATACCGAATATGATAAAATAGAAAAAACACTTAAAATTCCTTTTCTTCCTGTTTCCTTTTCACGTGTTGATTATCTGGAGGCGGATGTTACCACTAAGCCCTCTGACACATCGGCAGAAATTGAAAACCGCAGAAAAGATTTTTTAAAAACACTTGAAAAGAAAAAGCTTGATGTTAAAAATCTGACAGAAGAAATAAAAGAGGGCGATGAGGCGCTTACCGTTACGTTTAATGCAGAGTGTCTTGTCCGCACAGATAAAGAAATTCCTATTGAACAGAAATCTGAAAAAGGAGAAACTGATGGAGAAAATTCTTGAAGCTAAAAGCACTGACACCGTTATGTCCCTTTTTGGGAGCTTTGACTCAAATGTAAAACTGATTGAGCGTGAAATGGATGTCAGAATTACAAACAAAGATACCATTATTAAAATTATAGGCGACAACTGTGAAAAGGCGGCAAGTGTAATTTCCCGCTTAATTAACGAAATTGAGCTTGGCGAAACACTGACGGAGCAGAACATCCGCTACGCCATTTTTTCGGTGAATGAGGATATTGATTACGTTCCCCCTGCAAAGGGCGATTATATCTGCATTACCGCCAAGGGAAAGAGCGTAAAATGCAAAACCTACGGACAGAAAAACTATATTCAGAAAATTCGTGACAATACTGTTGTCATTGCCATCGGCCCTGCAGGTACGGGAAAGACGTATCTGGCAGTTGCTATGGCGGTAGATGCCTTCCGCAGAAAAGAGGTCAGCCGTATAATCCTTACTCGTCCTGCCGTTGAGGCGGGCGAAAAGCTCGGATTTTTGCCCGGTGATTTGCAGATGAAGGTTGACCCGTATCTTCGCCCCCTTTATGATGCATTGGGTGATATGCTCGGTATGGAAAACTATCAGAAGTATCTTGAACGGGGAGTTATTGAAATTGCACCGCTCGCCTATATGCGTGGCAGAACTCTTGACGATGCATTTATAATTCTTGACGAGGCGCAAAACACAACCCCCGAACAGATGAAGATGTTTCTTACACGTATAGGCTTTGGCTCTAAAGCGGTAATCACGGGCGATATTACGCAGATTGACCTTCCCGACGGAAAGAGAAGCGGTCTTAAGGATGCGGCAAAGGTCCTTAAAAATATTGAGGGGCTTGATTTTTCGTATCTTTCTGATAAGGACGTTGTCCGTCATCCCCTTGTACAAAAAATTATAGCCGCATACGAACGCTACGAAAAAAGGTGACAGATGATGAAATCATTTTTCAGTAATGCCCTACACGCAACAATTACAATTGTTTCTTTTGTCCTGATTGTTTTTGTGGTTTTGTTTTCCAACAGAACGGGACAGATTGAGGTAAATATCGGCGATGTTTCTTCCGTTGACATATATGCACCACGTGCAATAGTTGACCAGACCACAACAAATGCCAGCCGTAATGCGGCACGAAAAAGTGTTGAAAACGTGTATGTCCGCAATGATGACAAGCGTATTAGTGCAGTTGAAAATGTGACGAAGGTTTTCGCCCACGCAACAACACTTCGTAGCGACGAAAACATTAATGTTTCGGCAGGGAGCGCGCAGCTTCAGGCGGCAGTTAAGCTTGATATTTCACAGAAAACGGCACTTGCACTGATGAGTGCATCAGACAAGGAATTCTCTGCGCTTCGCAAGGTTTCAGACATTGTAGATAATATAATGTCGCAGGGAATATCTGACGTTTCTTCCGCACGGGAAAAATGCGCCGCAGATGTTTCCTCTCTCAAAATTACAAATTCGCAGAAAGAGGCGGCAAATGAAATCATTTCCCTCGATCTGACAGAAAATTTAGAGCTTGACGAAGCCGAATCAGAGCGCAGACGAGAGGCAGCCGCCGCATCTGTTCCTGAAATAGAGTACAAGAAAAATCAGATAATTGTACGAAAGGGCGAAATTATCTCCGAGGCACAGCTCAATATGCTAAGCTCCCTTGGAATTTTAAAGGGGACAAACCCCCTCTCACCAAGTCGGAGGCCAAGCGGTCTTAGGAAGACAAATAAGGCAGTCAACTCCTT
>JAZRQT010000042.1:0-7781 GCA_045650105.1 Clostridia bacterium
AAAGCAAAATTTCGCCCGAATTTTGACGAAAAACGTCCTTGAAGGTAAGGATGAAAGCAGTCCCTTTTTCGACCTCGCTTTCAACAGAAATAGTGACGTTGTTCTGCCGTGCAATATGCTTTACAATTGAAAGGCCAAGCCCGGTTCCGTCAACCTTTTTTGAGTGGCTTTTGTCCACACGGAAAAAGCGCTCGAAAATGCGGGAGAGATATTGTGATGGAATTCCTATTCCCGTGTCGGAAATGCGCACAGCAGCATCTGCAAGGGTAAAGGTTACTTCTCCGTTATCCTTGTTGTATTTAATAGCATTGTCACAGATATTATAAAAAAGCTCTGTTATCTGTGATTTATTTGCGCAGATAAAGAAATCAGGCCCCTCGCACTGCAGAGTAATATTGCGTGCGGAAGCTTTCTCCTGAAGGGAAGAAATAACGTCGCAGACAGTTTCCTTAATTCTGAAATTCTCCCTGAGGCTGCTTTCATCGCTTTCATCAAGTTTTGAAAGACGGATAATATCTTCAATAAGAAGCATCAGACGGTTACTTTCCTTTGCTATTTTTGCGGCAAAGGACGGAATATCATCAGGTGATGCAATCCCGTTTGTAATTAACTGTGCATAGCCGTTAATAGAGGTAAGAGGCGTCTTAAGCTCGTGCGAGACATTGGCTGAAAATTCACGCCGTAATTTTTCTGATTGAAGTATTGTTGTAACGTCAAAAAGAAGAATAACAACTCCGTTTAAGAGACCGTCTTTTATAACAGGACTGCAAAAAGCCCGGTAATCGGCATCGTTCATTTCTATAAGAAGGCTTGTACGATTGTTTTCAAGAGCCTTAGCTACTGCATCAATAAATTTTGAGTTTTCAGTAAGCACACTGTAATGCTTTTGCTTAACCTCATACTCTTTAAGGGAGAATATTTTTGCCGCATAGCTGTTAATAGAAAGAATATTTGCGTCTTTATCTATAACAATAAGTCCCTCATTCATATTATCGGTAATAAGTTGCAATTGCATTTTCTGTGCTTTTGCCTTTTCTGCCTGTCTGCCAAGTTCTTTGTTTTGAGATTGTATCTGTTTTATAAGAGGCTCAATTTCCTCGTAGGGGATATTTGAGCTTAGTGATGAAGCATCCGTTATAGGTTTAACAATGGCTAAAGCAAGGCGTGCGGCAATAAGAGAGGAAATAATATATATAAATATTCCCATTAAGACCGCAAAGGCCGTAAGTGCAAAAAACAACGGTAATTCACGCTTTATTTCGGTGTTAAAGAATGTGAATACTGCAGCAAGAAACAAAAGCGTTGAAAGAGAAAGCACCAGTGCACATAAAAAACGCATATTACGGTAAATTTTATTATACATTTTCACTCACCCTGTATCCTACATTTCTTACAGTTTCAATATACTTTGCACTCTCGCCAAGCTTTTGACGAAGACTCCTTATATGCACGTCAAGAGTTCTTGTCTCACCTTCAAAATCGATGCCCCACACCTTATCGAGCAGGGAGGAGCGGCTTATAACACTGCCTTTATTAGTAATCAGAATACTGAGAAGCTCGTATTCCTTATACGTGAGCATAACCTCTGTGCCGTCCGTATACACTTTGTGCGACGAGGTATTTATAGTTATTTTTCCGCATGTGAGCTCAGTTGTTTGAGGGGAGGAATGGGAACTTCTCCTAAGAACTGCTCTTACACGTGATATAAGCTCAAGTATGTCAAAAGGTTTAGTGACGTAATCGTCTGCACCGCCGTCAAGTCCCTTGATTTTATCAAGTCGGTCACCCTTTGCAGTGAGCATAATTACGGGAATTTCAGCGGTTGAAGACTTGCTTTTAAGGATTTTAAGAATTTCCATTCCGTCTGTATCAGGAAGCATTATATCAAGAAGAATAAGCTGCGGAAGTGATTTCTCAGTTACCTCAAAGAAATCGTGCGCAGATTCAAAGCCCTGCGCACAAAACCCCGAGGCATTTAATGTATAAACGAGCAGCTCTCTTATCGAAGCATCGTCCTCGACGCAATATATCTGTATCATTTATCACACCTCAGCTTTTTGTAATAATCACATAAAAGGTTAAGGCTTTGCTCAAACTTTAATCCGTACCAATACTTTTCCCTTTCATCAAGGGTTTTTATAATGCAGTCATTTACAAATGCACCGGCATTTATAACCGCATCCGAGAGCGACGCCCCATTAAGATACATCCCGATAAAGGCACTTGCAAAAAGGTCGCCTGCACCGTAAAAAACACCGTCATAAATCGGTTTTTCAGCTTCGGTAAAGGATGATGTGTTCCTTTGATATGCTACGGTAGAGATAGTGTCTTTTTTATGTACCCCTGTAATTATGACATTGTCACAAACAGAAGAAAGGTTTTGACAAATTTCCTTTATATCGGTTACATTTTTATAACCCTCAGGATTAAGTCCTGATAAAATCATAGCCTCCGTAATATTGGGGGAGATAATGTCAGCCTTCGTGCAAAGGGTAGAAAGTGCCTTTGCATAATCCGTGCCAAGACCGCTGTAAAATTTTCCGTTATCTGCCATTGCAGGATCAATGAAAACCACAGTGTTTTCTTTTTTGAAACGGTCTATAAAGCGTGATACGGCATTAATCAACGTGACAGAGCCGATATATCCGACATAAATAGCATCAAAATCTATTCCTAAGCTTGCCCAATGTGCACTGATATGGTCAAATTCGTTTTCAAGGGGGTGAAAAGTGTAATTAAGAAATTCTCCCGTATGAGTAGAAAGAACAGCCGTAGGAAGAACAACTGCCTCCGTTCCGAGTGCGGAAATAACAGGAAGCGCTGCTGTAATAGAGCACTTCCCAAAGCATGATAAATCCTGAATTGTGACTAATCTTTTCTGTTTCATAGGGAGACCTTCTTATAAATTTTTATTTACAGAGCATATTTTCTTTTGTAATATTCGTACTGAATATTAAAATCGTTTTGCGTTCCTTCCTTAACACGGGAAAGGTAGCCGTGCATCTCAAAGCTTTCGTGCGCAGTTTCAAGCATACAAGCGGCAATGTTTGAACAATGGTCAGACACTCTTTCGCAATTGATAAGAAAATCAGAGAAGATAAAGCCTGTTTCAATTGTACATTCGCCGTCTTTAAGACGTGCAACGTGACCTTCCTTGAGCTTTGCACGAAGGTAATCAACCGTCTCTTCAAGCGGCTCTACAAGCTGAGCCTTTTTAAGGTCTGAGTGTTCAAAAGCATCTACAGTAAGAGAAATAATCTCGCTTAAAGCACTGCACATAACCTTGATTTCTTTTTGTGCGGCATCTGAAAAGACAATTCCTTTTTCGTCAAGCTCACGTGCGACATCGCAAATGTTTACTGCATGGTCGGAAATACGCTCAAAATCACCGATACAGTGCAGAAGCGATGAAACCTCACGGCTGTCACTTGCGTTAAGGCTTTCACGGCAAAGCTTTACGAGGTAATCACCAAGACAATCCTCATACATATCTGCCGCATCTTCGTATGAATTTACTTTATCTGCTTCTTTTGAATCAAAGTTTCCAATTAAACTAAGTGAAGTATCAATAGCACTTTTTGATGTGTGCGCCATTTTAACTGTAATATTTTTTGCGTGTGAAAGCGCAACGGGAGGAGTAATAAGAAGTCTTTCGTCAAGAAGCTGCTTTTTATCCTTTACATCATTATCGGGAATTATAATATAGGCAAGCTTTTCAAGCGTCTTTATAAAGGGAAGCATTACCAATGTAGCCAGTATATTAAATATCGTATGGATTACGGCAATGCCAACAGCATTCACAGAATTACTGATAAACGGTAAATCTATAAAAGCCTTAATCGTATAAAAAAGTACTGCGAAAGAAACTGTGCCAATTACGTTAAACAAAAGATGTACCACAGCTGTTCGGCGTGCGTTTTTTGTTGTGCCGATTGAAGAGAGAATAGCCGTTATACACGTACCGATGTTTTGACCGAGTATAATCGGGATAGCGTTTGAATAAGTAACACTGCCCGTAGTGGAAAGTGCCTGCAAAATACCTACAGAGGCAGATGATGACTGAATAATTGCAGTAAGAATTGCACCTGTCAGTATTCCAAGTATCGGATTTGAGAAAAGCGTGAAGATGCTTGTAAAAGCTTCGTTATCCTTAAGTCCTGAAACGGCACCGCTCATCATATCCATTCCGGTAATAAGTACCGCAAAGCCTATCATAACAGAGCCGATGTCTTTCTTCCTGCTGTTTTTTGAAAACATCATAAGAGATATTCCTATGATAGCAAGAACAGGGGAGAAGGAGGAAGGCTTTAAAAGCCGAACAAAGAGATTACTGCTTTCAAGTCCTGTAAGGCTTAAGAGCCACGATGTAACGGTTGTACCGATATTGGCGCCCATAATTATACTGATTGACTGGGAAAGCTTCATTATGCCCGAGTTTACAAAGCCGACAACCATAACAGTTGTGGCAGAGGAGCTCTGTATAATAGCCGTTACGCCAAGTCCTAACAGAATTCCCTTTAAAGGATTCTGTGTTACGTTTTCAAGAATTTTTTTGAGCTTGTTACCGCCGCATCTTTCAAGTCCGTCGCCCATTACGTTCATACCGAACAGAAAAATGGCAAGCCCGCCTACAAGTGTTAAAAATGCAAACAAATCCATAATTATTTTCCTTTCTGTCTGATTATATGTACAGAAAGTATCTTATAACACTTATGTTAAATCTAAAATATAGCTTATGTTAAATCTGTGTAAAATTACAATGTATAGCGCTGTTTATACATATCATAGAATTCAAAGAATTCATTTGCGCCCGTTTCCTTGACATTGTTAAGATATTCGTGCGTTTCAAAGGAGTTGTTGTCAATCTCAAGAAGACAAACGGCAATGTTTGAACAGTGGTCAGCAACTCTTTCAAAGTTATTTAAAATGTCTGAAAGAACAAAGCCGAGTTCTATTGTACATTCGCCCTCTCGAAGACGCTTGATATGATTTTTCTTTATTTTATATTTAAGCTTGTCAATAATTTGTTCAAGCGGCTCTACCTTTTTTGCTACATTAAGGTCTTCGTTGACGAGCGCCTCAATAGCAAGGGAGAGAACCTCTCTTACTGCATTTGAAATTACTTTAAGCTCGTGGCGTGCTTCGTCAGAGAAAGAAATATTCTTTTCGCTGATTTCACGTGCGGCACGAAGTATATTGATTGAGTGGTCAGAAATACGCTCCACATCGCCGATTACGTGAAGAAGCTGTGAAACCTCACGGCTGTCTTTGACGGAGAGAGGCTGTTCTGAAATTTTAAGAAGATAGGAGCTTGTCTTATCCTCGTAAAGGTCAACCTCATCCTCACTCGCAATAATTTGCGCTGAAACGGTTTCGTCAAACTGGGTTAACAGGTCAATTGAGCTGATAAGTGATTTTTTAGAGATTGCCGCCATTGCAGATACAAGTCTGCGACAGGTTTCAAGTGCAAATGACGGAACGGAAAGAAATCTTTCGTCAAGTGCGCTGAAAGTAGAGTTGTCGTTTGTTTCATCGTACTCCTTGTGACGTACGGAAAGCACGGTAAGCTTTTCGATAAAGTTACAAAACGGCATAAGGATAATTGTTGAAAAGATATTAAACAGTGTATGGATTACTGCAATATCAAATGCCGATGCAAATGTGTTCATAAACGGGAAAACGAAAATCCAGTTTAATATATAAAATACAATACTTACAGCAAAAACGCCAAGCATCTTTATATAAAGACACGCCAGTGCAACACGCTTTGAATCGGTGTTACCGCTGATGGAAGAAAGAATGGGCGTAATAGTTGTACCGATATTTTGACCGAGTATAATCGGTATAGCCGTTGATATAGGGATAATACCCGTTTGTGCAAGTGCCTGCAAAATACCGACCGATGCAGAAGAGGACTGTATAATGGCGGTGAGAATTGTACCCGAAAGGATACCCATTATCGGGTTTTGGAACATAATGAGCATTTTCGCAAAAGACGGTGAATTTTTAAGACCGCTCATAGAATCGCTCATTGTTTCCATACCGAACATCAAAATTGCAAAACCAAGTAGAATGGAGCCGATGTCCTTTTTCTTATCAGAACGAGCAACCATCGTCATAATAATACCAATTGCTGCAAGAATGGGTGTAAAGGAAGAAGGCTTTAATATTCTTATAAAGAAGCTGTCGCCGCTTATTCCTGTAAGACTGAGTAACCATGATGTAACGGTTGTACCGATGTTAGCACCCATAATAATGCTGAGCGTCTGTCCAAGCTTCATTATGCCCGCATTAACAAAACCGACAAGCATAACGGTTGTTGCAGAGGATGACTGAATTATTGCAGTAACCACGAAGCCAAGGAAAAAAGCCTTTAACCTTGTTGAGGTAAGGTTTCCTAAAATACTTTCAAGCTTACCGCCCGAAAGTTTCTTGAGTCCGTCGCCCATTGCATCCATTCCGTAAAGGAAGAGGGAAAGACCACCGATTAACGTAAGTATTGAGAAAAAATCCATATTATGTTCCTCCAATGTAAAATTACATTTTATTAATGATATCTAAAAGCTCTGACGGGTGGGAGATGATTACATCTGCACCGTTTTCCTGGAGCTCTTCACGTTTGCGGAAACCCCACAGCACGCCTACGGTATAAAGATTTGCACCTTTTCCCGTTTTCATATCTGTTGCGGTGTCGCCAATATAAAGACATTCATTATTTTTTACATTTAGCTCATTTAGTATACCAAAAACACCCTCAGGGTCAGGCTTAAGTGCGATGCCGTCCCTTGCGCCGTAGCAAATATCCACAAGCTCGGTGCCAAAAAGTGCATCAGAAACCTTAAGAGCGGTATTGTGCGGCTTGTTTGAAAGAATTGCAACTGTAATACCCTGCTCCTTAAGTGCTTTGAGCATATCAATTATACCCTCATACGGCTCGGTAAGATACAAAAAGTCATTGTCATAGGTTGTGTTGTATTCGGGGTAAACTGCGTCAAAATGCTCCTTGCTTCCGCCGACCTTTGCAATCATTCTTTCTACAAGGACTTTAGCGCCGTTTCCAACGAGTATTTTATAATCCTCCGTATCTATTGAAGGAAGTCCTGCCCTGGAAAGAGCGTTGTTAGCGAAATACGCTATTGAATTAATAGTGTTGACGGTTGTTCCGTCCATATCAAAGATGCATAATTTTATCATTTGTAAGTCGCTCCTAACGTAAAATTTTAATTATTCTGCTTGAAAACCTGCTTGATTTACGCATAGGCTTAAGCTTGTCTACTATATAAAATATAACAAGCACTCCAATCAAAGATGCAATTGCGCAAATATCTGAAAGGATAACGTTGTCAGTGATTTTTTCCGTAATGAAATATGCGGCAATACATACAAGGATGGGGAGTATATATCCGATAAATGCAAGGAAAAGAAAGCTTGCTGAATTCATCTGAAGCTTTACAGTATCTCCAACCTTTGCGTATATTCCGTTTGTAGCTTCTACGAGGGTTGCTGTCGGCTTACATTCGCCGCTGCATTGTGAGCAGTTTTCCCCGCAGGAGGAGGTGCGGCGTATTCTTACAAGCGCACGTCTACCGCGAAGCTCCACAACCTCACCGATTTGTTCCATATATTTTACCTCCTTATTTCGTTTCAGCTAATCCAAGCATCTGCGATGCGTTTTTCAGCGAAATATCGTTAATATTATCACCGCTTATTATACGTGCAATTTCGTAAACCCTCTCATCCTGGTTAAGTGAACGTATAGTTGTTTTAAAGCCACTGTCTGT
>JAZRQT010000043.1:0-1520 GCA_045650105.1 Clostridia bacterium
GCCTCTCTCATAAAAACAATGGAGGAAAACGGTATTGGAAGACCAAGTACCTATGCCCCCACAATAAGCACAATCTTAGGCAGAGATTACGTCGTGCGTGAAAAACGTATGTTAAAGCCGACAGAGCTTGGCGAGGTTGTAACCGACATTATGGCTGAAAATTTCTCTGATATTGTTGATGTGGACTTTACCGCAAATATGGAAAAGCAGCTTGACGATATTGAAGAAGGCAGTGAAAAGTGGATAGACGTTATTGACGAATTTTACAAGCCGTTTAAGAGTGTTCTTGAAAAGGCTGAAAAATCTATTGAAAAAATAGAACTAAAGCCTGAGGAAAGCGATGAAATCTGCGAAAAATGCGGCAGAAGAATGGTTATAAAGCTTGGTAAATACGGAAAATTCCTTGCCTGTCCCGGATTTCCCGAGTGCCGTAATGCAAAGCCTATTTTGCACGATACAGGTGTAAAATGCCCAAAATGCGGCGGACGTATTGTTGCACGAAAAAGTCAGAAGGGTAAGAAATATTTCTCCTGCGAGAATTCGCCAAATTGTGACCTCCTTCTCTGGGATGAGCCTATTAAGACGCCGTGCCCAAAATGCGGCAGCGTTATGACAAGAAAGTATATAAAGAGGAAGAGTATAACGGTTTGCTCTAATCCTGAATGTGAAAGCAATAAAAAATAATAAAATTCGAAATGCGAAGTTCGGAGTGCGGAGTGAAGGTTGATTTTCGCAAAGACGAAAATCTATATTAATTTAACAAGTAGCAGAGCTGTAAAAAATTCGGTTTTTTACAGCTCTGATTGTTTCGAAGAATGAAGAAAATGAGGAAAAGTTATGAAACTTAAAATAATCGGCGGCGGACTTGCAGGGTGTGAGGCTGCCTGGCAGGCTGCAAACAGAGGAATAAAGGTAAAGCTTTACGAAATGAAGCCATCTGTTTTTTCGCCTGCACATACAAATGAAGATTTGTGTGAGCTTGTCTGCTCAAACTCATTAAAGGGGAACGGTCTTGACAATGCCTGCGGTCTTTTAAAGGAAGAAATGCGCAGAATGGATAGCCTTGTTATAGCCTCTGCAGACAAGACAAGTGTTCCTGCAGGCGGTGCACTGGCGGTAGACCGTGACAAGTTTTCTGCCCTTGTGACAAAGAATATAAAGGAGCACCCAAATATAGAGCTTATAAATGAAACTGTAAGTGATATAAATACAGATGAATATACGATTGTTGCAACGGGACCCCTTACCCATAGCACACTTACAGAGCCGATATTAAAGCTTACGGGCGAAAAATCACTCTTTTTCTTTGATGCGGCGGCGCCCGTTGTCACACGTGAAAGTATTGATGAAAGTATAACATATCTTGCGGCACGCTATGGTAAGGGAACGCCTGACTATATAAACTGTCCTATGGAAAAGGATGAGTATGAGGCTTTTTATGATGCTCTCATAAGTGCCGAGCGTGCGCCCCTTCACGAAAATGTGGAGGATGTTAAGGTTTTTGAGGGATGTATGCCCGT
>JAZRQT010000044.1:0-1820 GCA_045650105.1 Clostridia bacterium
GGGTTAATATTTACACGTGCAAAACCTGCTTTAAGCTTGTTCATTTTAAATACCTCCAATTTTAATATATTAATATAAGTAATAATATCATTAAAAAGATAACGTGTCAACACGAAAACAGACGAAAAATTTTCTATGTAACGAAAAATTTTGCGTATAAAGGTTTCGCTTGACACTACGGCTATTACAGAGCAGAAAAAATGGATGTAAAAAAGATTTGACTTTTTTACATCCATTCTTTAATGTTTAAAAAAGTTATCTGTTATTTTCCTGATTGTTCTTCTGGTTGTTATCCTTCTGGTTATTCTTCTGGTTATTGTCCTTTTGGTTTTGGCTCTGCTTCTGGTTCTGATTGTTCTGGTTGAAATCCATAATGTTCACCTCCTACGAGAATAGTTTATCTCATTTGCGGGAAACTATTCAAAAAAGGAGGATAAATAAAGTGCTTTTAATTCGTAACGGACTTGTATATACAATGGAAGAAAAAAAGCCCATATATGCTGACATTTTAATAAAAAAGGGAAAAATTGAAAAAATCGGAGAAAACATTACACCCTCGTCCCAGATGAAAATATATGATGCAAAAGGGAAACTCATTTTTCCCGGATTTATTGATGCACACAGTCATATCGGTATTAGTGAGGAAAAGATAAGCGTGCAGGGTGATACGTCAAACGAAGGAACAACGCCAATCACGCCCCAGGTACGGGCAATCGACTGCATAAACCCTATGGACAGTGCATTTCATAATGCAATTGCATCAGGAATTACCTCTGTAATGGCAGGACCGGGAAGTGCAAACCCGATTGGCGGTCAGTTTGCATTTATAAAAACAGACGGAAGATGTATTGATGATATGGCAGTTCTTGCGCCGTCTGCCATAAAAATAGCGTTTGGCGAAAACCCTATGACAAATTACGGAATGAACGGAAATATCCCGTCTACACGAATGGGAACTGCAGCACTTATCCGTGAAGAGCTTTTTCGTGCAAGAGAATATTTTGATAATAAGGATGTAGAGAAGGATTTTAAGCTTGAGTCTTACCGTGATTTGTTTGAGGGAAAAATTCCCTTAAAGGCACACGTTCACCGTGCAGATGATATTTTAACCGCCATCCGCATTGCAAAGGAATTTGGTTTAGGACTAACCCTTGACCACTGTACAGAGGGGCATTTAATTGCGGAGGAAATTGCAAAAAGCTCCTTCCCTGCAATTGTAGGACCGACACTTGCCTCCAGAAACAAAAAAGAGGTTGCGCAGTGCGATTTTAAGACGGCAGGGATACTTAAAAAAGCAGGGGTAAGGGTAGCCCTTACAACAGACCATCCCGTGTCAAGACTACAGCACCTCCCCATATGCGCTGCGCTTGCTGCAAAGGAAGGTCTTGGTGAAGAAAATGCACTATTGGCAATAACTCTTGATGCGGCACGGATTTGCCGTGTAGACCATAAAGTGGGAAGTATTAAAGAGGGGAAGGATGCAGATATTGTAATTTTTGATAAAAGCCCTCTTGAAATTTCGTCTAATGTATGTGCCACAATTATAAACGGCAAAATTGTGTGGGAGAGGGAGTAAGGGATGTTAATAAAGCTAAAGCATAGAGATGTTTATTAAATTATGCTTTGCGTAGGCAAAACTACCTTTTCTTTTCACTGTTCTCTTTTATCTGTTCTTTGGAAACGACAACTTGAGAGAATAGTGAAGAGAAAAGAGTGAAAAGATAATAGTACAAAAAGAAACGACAACTTTCCTAACAGAAAATTGTCGTTTCTTTTTGGTGGGAGAGGATGGATTCGAACCATCGAAGTCGTAGACAACA
>JAZRQT010000045.1:0-3819 GCA_045650105.1 Clostridia bacterium
GTTTTTGCAATTGTCAAGCTTTTTTTATCTTTTTTCGAAGTGTTGATAGTCTTTAAGACTTTTCCAGTCTCCACCCCAGCTCCATCCGTATTTTTTGAAGATTTCAACGCATTTGCCGTCTTGGGTAATCATACCCTTTGCTCCGAGTGTTCTGTCCGTATATGCCGTTGAGGATGCAGGAAGCACCTTACTCTTTTTAACGTAAGGATTCACAAGCGGATTTATATCTATCGCCCTGCCCAACTGGTGGTAACTAAGCCCGCTTCCGCCGGTTGCCGGTCGATCATTGAAGGAGCTTGTATTGTTATCCTGCATGGAAAGGTCATCCGAGCCTGCATATTCGCAAACCGGTTTCATTTTTTCAACAGGGAAACGAGCTTCATAAAGCTCTTTAAATATACAAATAACTTCATCGGCAAGCTGTGCATCGACAATCATATGCCCTACGTATTCTTTTTCGTCGTATCCGATACAGGTCAGACTAAGATATGAAAGGGTATCAAAATTCATCCGGGAGTTTTCGTTTATTGTGACGTTCATCATTTTTTCACGGATTTCCTCGGGGATTTCACTTTTTTCAAACAGCGGTTCCTGCACAGCCTCTTCATGCGTTTGTTCCTGCAAGGTGTCTAAAGCTGCTTTCTTGTTTTGTACCAAGGCGGACTTATCCTCCGTCTGGCAACCGAAAAGCATCACAAGACACAAAATCGGTAAAAACAGTTTTACTGCGACATGTGCAGTTTTCCATTTTAACAACATGACCTTTTCACCGCCTTTTTTCAGAAGTACTGCCTTTTCGATTCTCAATGCAAATCAAAAAGGCAGCACGCATAGCGTACTGCCCAAGTTTGTTCCTATAAAATCTACGAGAGAAATCAGATAGCTCTTACAACTTTTCCGCTTCTCAGGCAACGGGAGCAAACGTGGATTGTCTTGGGAGAACCGTTAACAACAGCCTTTACAGTTTTGATGTTGGGCTTCCAAGCACGATTTGATCTTCTGTGTGAGTGGCTTACCTTAATACCAAAGGTTACGCCCTTACCGCATACATCACATTTAGCCATATCTATTTCCCTCCTTAAGGAATACTTTCATTACATACATTTTAACACGCATAGGTTATTCTAACAGATAAAATATAAAAATGCAAGTATTTTTTTTATTTTTTTCAAATTTCTTCATTTTCCGCACTGCAGCAACGAGTTTTATAGGCTTTTTTCTTGATTTTCCCGCTAAATAGAGTATAATATAATATAAGTACACGGAAGTCGAAAGGATTTGTTATAATGAAAAATCTTATTATAATAGACGGCAACAGTATTGTAAACCGTGCATACTACGGGGTAAGACCTCTTTCCACCAAAAGCGGTATTCCTACAAATGCGATTTACGGTTTTATGAACATAATGCTTAAATATATTGATGAATATAAGCCCGACTATCTGTGCGTAGCATTTGACCTTAAGGCGCCCACCTTCCGTCATAAGATGTATGACGCATATAAGGCTCAGCGTAAAGGAATGCCCGATGACCTTGCAGAGCAGATGCCACATCTTAAAGAGGTGCTTGGTGCAATGAATATCCTGATGCTTTCGCTTGAGGGTTATGAGGCAGACGACATTATCGGTACTGTCAGCAGAATATGTGATGAACAGGGCATCAAATGCGGTATTGTTACAGGTGATAAGGACGATTTGCAGCTTGCAAGCAATAATACCTCCGTTCTTCTTACCACAACACGTATGGGGCAAACCTCGACAGAGGTGTTTGACGATAAGGCTGTTTTTGAAAAATACGGAGTTACGCCCGAAGAATTTATTTCGGTAAAGGCACTTATGGGCGACACCTCCGATAACATTCCGGGTGTTCGTGGAATAGGCGAAAAAACAGCATTTGAGCTTATTAAAAATTTCCATACCCTCGAAAATCTTTATGACGATATAAATTCTGATATTATAAAAAAGAGCGCACGTGAAAAGCTTACTGCGGGAAAAGAGGATGCGTTCCTTTGCCGTACGCTCTGCACCATTGACCGCAAAGTTCCTATTGATTTCAGTGTGGAAGATGCACTGCGTTGCGATGCAGACAATGATGCCCTTTCAAAAAAGCTTTCAGAATTAGAGCTTAAAAAAATTGCAGAAAGACTTTGTGCCGAGGCACAGCCCGTAATAAAAGAGGCACCTTTGTGCGAAAATGCAACGTCAGAGATTATACAAAAAGCAAGTGCAGAAAAGGAATTTTCATTTATTCTTTCGGGCAGTAATGTGGAATTTTGCCATAATTCAAAGCCGTATTTCTGCACTGCGCAGGAGCTTAAAGAAATTTTTGAAAATCCTGATATAAAAAAGATTACCCACGGCTACAAAAAAACACGCAGGGAGCTTGAGAATACAGGGATTATGCTTTGTGGCAAATTCTACGATATAGAAATTGCGGCATATATTATTGACCCTGCAAGGTCGGAGTATAATATCGGGGAGCTTTTTACGGAATTTTCCCTTCCGTTCTCTGCTGTAAGCTTGCCCCATCTTGTGCAAAAACAGCTTGAAATCATAGACGAGCGTGAACAGGATGCGCTTTTGGAAGAAATCGAATTCCCCCTTGAAAATGTGCTTTACGATATGGAAAGTGCGGGGTTTGAAATTGATAAAAGCGAGCTTGCCGCATTTGCAAAAATGCTCGGCGAAAGAATAAGTGCGCTTGAAAGCTCCATATACTTTATGGCAGGAGAACAGATTAATATAAATTCTCCAAAACAGCTTGGAAAACTATTGTTTGAGGATTTGGCACTTCCCGTAGTAAAGAAAACAAAAACGGGCTATTCCACGGACTCTGCCGTTCTGGAAAAGCTTCGGGGAAAGCACGAAATAATAGACCTTATTATAGAATACCGCCATCTCTCTAAGCTTAAATCAACTTATGCAGATGCATTTTTGCCGCTTCTTGATGATGAAAGCAGAATTCATTCCACCCTTAAACAGACGGTAACTGCAACGGGCAGAATAAGTTCGGCAGAGCCAAATCTGCAAAACATTCCCGTACGCACCGAAATCGGCAGGGAAATTCGGAAAATGTTTGTGGCAAAGGAAGGCTTTCTTCTTGTGGGGGCAGACTATTCGCAGATAGAATTAAGAGTTCTCGCCCATATGTCGGGGGATAAAACAATGCAGGATGCATTCATAAATGACGAGGATATTCATACGATTACCGCCTCGCAGGTATTTAACGTACCGCCGTTTTTAGTAAATGATACAATGCGTTCACGTGCAAAAACGGTTAACTTCGGTATAATTTACGGACAGAGTGAATTTTCACTCTCTCAGGATCTTAAAATTTCCCGTAAAGAGGCAAAGGAATATATCGAAAACTACTTTAATAACTACAGTAATGTTAAGGAATATATGGAGCGTACCATTGAAAACGCAAAGGAGTGCGGATATGTTTCAACCGTATTTAAAAGAAGACGGTATATACCCGAGCTTGCGGCATCAAACTTCAACCTTCGCTCCTTTGGCGAAAGGGTTGCTATGAACGCACCCATTCAGGGTACTGCGGCAGATATTATAAAAATTGCAATGGTAAAGGTTTATGACAGTCTGCGTGAAAAATGTCCGTCTGCACGTCTTATTCTTCAGGTACACGACGAGCTTATTTGCGAAGTTCCTAAGGAAGATGCAGATATTGCCGCACAAATATTAAAGGAAGAAATGGAAAACGCCGTTTCCCTCAGCGTGCCTCTTAAGGCAGACGTGAAGGTCGGCAAAAGCTGGTACGAAACAAAATAACAGTTAGGATAGATTTTATGAAAATGCTTATCGG
>JAZRQT010000046.1:0-4057 GCA_045650105.1 Clostridia bacterium
ATTATACGTTAAGGGGAACCCCTTTAACAATCCCCTCGATACGCAAATTTTTATACGGTAAAAAAGGATGTAAAAAAGCAAAGGCTTTTTTACATCCTTTTTATCATTTAATAAACGCTGATAATATACTCGTTATAACATTATTTTCATAAAACAATCTTGCTATCACGGAGTTTTCAATTATTTTTATAAGAGATGGGAAATTTGCACCCATTGCCGATAAAACACCTGCCGCTATGTAGCAGAAAACGCATCCGCTTAATATTCCAACCGCCATTCCCATAAGGGAATTTGCCTGTTTGATAAGAGGCAGACGTGATGCAATATTTACTGCACCGCCAATAAGCGAAACAATAATTTTAGAAAGAATAATGACCACTACAAAGCTGATTGCATTTACAGAAAGCATAGTGAGCACATCAAGACCACCCTGCATATTTATAAGGTCTGAAACTACTCCTGACGTGTTTTCTGCAAGAAAGCTTTCTATACCTTTTCGCACCGCCTCACCAATCGGGGAACTGTATATTATCCCTGAAACGCCCCGATAAAGGAGTGCACCGACAACAATTGAAAGAACTGTCGATATCATCCCCACTACAGAGCGTGCAAAACCACGTTTTGCCCCGCGCAGTGCAAAAACAGCTATTACTGCTATCAAAATAATATCAGCCAAAACCATTCTTCCTTTCGTTATTTGATAATACTTGCCTGCGAAGCACCTATTACAAATAAATGCTCGTTATCTTTAAATAATGCGATTTTTTTAACACCCGTCTCAGATTTTATGCTTTTTTGGTCCTCAAGGGCACTGTTTGTCACATAAATATTTCTTCCAAATGCAAATGCAATATTATCTTCGCTTACCGAAATATCGTCTGTAATTCCGTCAAAGCTTCTCTCTCCGATAATTTTTCCAAGTCTGTTTAAAACAACAACCTTAGTTGAATTACCCTTTATACCGCTGCCCATTTGTGAAAATGCAACTACCATCATATCAGGATTTGACACATCAGCCTTATAGAGTGTGTCTGAATTATAATCATAGCTCCATTTCGACGTGCCGTCTGCATTGAAATATACCAGGCAGTTACTTCCGAGTGCAGTATATGTACCGTTTTTATTAAAATCAACAGTATAGAAAAGCTGTGATTCAAATGACTTTTTTTCAATTACTTTTGCATCGGTTATGTCTATCAGGATAACCTCACCCATGAGCTTTTCCTCACCCGAAGATGCAAGTGATATTGCGATTGCTTTGTTATCATAATTCACATCCCCGTCAAGGAACTCACTCTTACTGATATCCCATTTAAAAATAGGCTCACCGCTGCGGTTATACACACTGCATTCGCAGTTGTAGCCCTCTTTTTCCGTTGCTACAAAGCTGTAGCCGTTTCCGCTGACCTTGGCACATATTATTCTGTTCTCGACATTTACAGTATAATATTCTCTCTCACGCTTAAACACCGTAAATTCAAGGGCATTTTTATTATAACACAGTGCATATTCGCCCTCTGTATGCAGTGTCGGCTCCGAAAGTGCTATAGAAAGCTTATTTCCCTTTCCCTTTTCGTCAAGAAAGCTGTATGTGCTTGTTGTCACATAACAAACCTTATCACCAAGCGGTTTTACATCACTTTCTGTGTACCCCTGCGATGATGTTTTACCCTCACTTTGTGAAATCAGCATGCTTTCATCTCTGCCGAATTTAAAGAAATCTCTGTCACGGTTCTGGTAAAATATAATTACAAGCATTGCCAGCATTACGATTATTGCGGCAGTATTTTTAAGAATGGAAAGTATCTTTTGTTTATTCATAATTTACCTCCACAAGCGCCAAGCCCTGCGGCGGCGCAGTTATTCCAAGCAGACGTCTGTCCTTTTTTTCTATCAGCTCTGCTATATCGTCCTCTGAAAGCTTGCCGCACCCCACATAAACAAGTGTGCCGACAATTATCCTTACCATATTGTATAAGAAGCCGTCTGCGGCGGCACGCACCGTTATAATGTCACCGTCGTTTGTGACAGTAAGCTCCGTAAGATTTCTGACTGTTGATTTAACAGTGCTTCCTGCGGCACAAAAAGATGCGAAATCGTGTTTTCCCTGTATTATCTTTGCCGCTTTCTGCATTTTGAGAAGGTCAAGCATTATCGGGTAATGCCACGCAAAATTCCGCATAAGAGGGTTTTGAAACGGAGCATTTACAATTTTATATTCATATGCCTTGGTAACGGTTTCAAACCTTGCATTAAAGCCCTCGTGCATTACCTCACAATTATATGCCCTTATATCAGGGGGGAGCTTTGTATTAAGTACAAACGGAATTTTATCTGCAGGGATGGTAGTTTTCATTGCAAAACTGCATACGTAAACCCTTGCGTGTACGCCTGCGTCAGTACGGGAACAACCTGTAACAACCACACCTTCTCCTGCTATCTCTGTAAGGACATCCTCTAAGACTTCCTGAACGGTAATACCGTTTTTCTGTCTTTGCCACCCGTGATAGTTCGTTCCGTCATATGCCATTGTAAGTTTATATGTCATTTACCACACAACCTTTACGGCTATAAGAATACCGCACATCAAAATCAAATTTATGAGAGCATACAAATCGTATTTTCCAAAACGAAAACGTCTGTAGCTTGTCCTTTCACCCTCAGAGTTATAGCATCTGCACTCCATTGCAACTGCAAGCTCGTCCGCACGGCGGAAGGCACTTACAAAAAGCGGCACAAGAATTGGCACCATTGCCCTTATCCTCTTGAGCGGGTTTCCATGCTCAAAATCTGCCCCACGGGACGTCTGTGCCTTAATAATTTTATCCGTTTCATCAAGAAGAGTGGGAATAAACCTCAGTGCAATGCTTATCATCATTACAAACACCGAAACGGGTACACCTATTTTTTTAAGAGGTGACAAAAGCACTTCAAGTCCGCCCGTAAGCACCGTCGGCGTTGTTGTAAGCGTCAGAATTGAAGTTCCTATTATGAGAAGAATTATCCTGACTGCCATTTTCGTTGCGAGGAAAACGCCCTCTTTTGTAACTGTAAATATACCCTTTGAAAATAAAACATCTTCCCCCGGTGTCATAAAGAGGTTTAAAAGCGCTGTAAATATGACAAGCACCATAATCGGCTTTAATCCCCTCAGCATAAACTTTAAGGGAATATTTGAAATCTTTATTATTACAGCAGTAAAAACTATAACAATACCATATGATACTGTGCCCTCAATCATAAAGAGTGCCATCATATAAAAAAGTGTCCACAGTATTTTCGTTCGGGGGTCCATTTTGTGAATGGGCGAATCACAGTCATAATACTGACCGATTGTTATATCCCTTATCATTTCGCCACCCCCAACGCACTGCATATCGCATTTTTTGCATCTTCTACCGTAAATATATTTTCAGGTAGTTTCATTCCGCCGTCATTAAGAAGCTTAATTATCCTCGTTACTTCAGGAACTCTCAGTCCGCATTTTTCCAGAAGGTCGGAATTTGTAAAAATCTCCCCGGGGGTAGTGTCCATATAAATACTGCCACGATTAAGCAGAATTATCCTGTCTACATTCTGCGCCAGGTCCTCCATACTGTGCGAAATAAGTATTATGGTGGTGTTTCCCTCTTTTTTTATCTCTCTTAATCGGGCGAGCAACTTTTCTCTCCCCTGCGGGTCAAGTCCTGCCGCAGGCTCGTCAAGAATAAGCACACTCGGCTCTGTTGCAAGAACACCTGCAATTGCAACACGCCTTTTCTGCCCGCCCGAAAGTTCAAACGGCGATTTTTCAAAAAACTCCTCTTTAAGGAGGACAAGTGCGGCGCTTTTTCTGACGCACTGGTCAATCTCCTCCGGGGGAAGCCCCTTGTTTTTAGGACCGAAAGCAATATCACGGTATACAGTTTCTTCAAAAAGCTGATGCTCAGGATATTGGAAAACTATTCCCACGCACTCTCTTAAAGCACGTGCTGCCGCTTTGTATTCAGAAAACTCTTCTCCCTGAACATTTATACTTCCCTCTGTCGGGCATACAAGTCCCGCAAGTATCTGGGCA
>JAZRQT010000047.1:0-4996 GCA_045650105.1 Clostridia bacterium
TCCTTAATATGCACACTTACCTCGCCAATGCTCTTTTCTATATCAAGGTGCGGGTCGCTTTCAACATAGCGTACGCCGTATCCCCCGCCGAGGTTGAGGATTTTTGCCTCATACCCGAGTTTTTCTTTCACAAAGGCTATATAGTCAAGCATTATATCGGCACTGTCACAAAAGGTCTGTCCGTCAAACACCTGCGAGCCTACGTGGCAGTGAAATCCTTCAAGGCTGATATTTTGGAGCGTGAGGGCAAACTTTGTTATCTCTATTGCCTGTCCCGTTTCAATAGCCGTTCCGAATTTGGAGTCAACCTGACCGGTACGCACCGCCTCGTAAGTATGGGTATCAATTCCGGGGGTGAGGCGAAGAATTATTTTCTGCACAATGTTTTTCTTTTGAGCAATAGAATTAATTGCAATAAGCTCTTCTCTGCAGTCTGCAACAAAGTAGCCTGTGCCACACTCTATAGCATATTCTATTTCATCATCTGTCTTGTTATTGCCGTGAAAATATACATTTTCCATCGAAAAGCCCGCCGTTTTCGCCGTGTATATTTCTCCGCCGGAAACCACATCAACAGACATACCCTCCTCCTTTGCAATGCGGTATATCTCCTTAAGGCTCAGTGCCTTACTCGCATAAAGTGCAGTGCTTCCCTCCCCGAAATGCTTTTTCATTGCATTAAGGTATGTTCTGCATTTTTCACGGATACGCTCCTCGTCAAGAAGATACAGAGGTGTTTTATATTCCTTTGCAAGCTCAACCGTATCATAGCCTGCAAATGTGAGATTTCCTTTTTCATTAATATCAAGATTGGTGTGTAACATTTTATCAATTCCTTTCGCCTATTATATAATTTTATACTTTTTTTGTCTAAATAGCAACAGTTATTTTAAAATTGGCATAAAAAACCCGATTGAAAGAAAAAACTCCCCCTCGAATTTTGGCGAATTTGCTATTGACAACGGGCGCCGTGTAATTTAAAATATATCTTATAATATTATACTAAAAAAGCATTTTCAAGGACGCATCTGCAAAGCAGAAAACACTTTGTTGTGTTATGGTGATATACTCGCTTTGCTCGTTCGATATGTTTGTCTTCCGACAAACTCGATATAACCTCATTACACTCGGTTGCGATATGATATAAATTCTTGCTCAAAACGATTACTCGTCCGAAGGACATATCGTGTCGCAGACATATCGAGCCTTAGAGGCATATCGAAAATTCCACAAGGAATTTATATCGCTGTCAAGCGCCCCTGAAAGCGCTTGACAAATGGCGAGGTGTTTTTTAATTGGCAGAAAACATAATCATCGAACTTAAAAACGTGTCGAAGCATTTTGACCAGACCTATGCGGTAGACAACTTTAATCTTTATGTTAAAAAAGGGGAATTTATAACCTTTTTAGGGCCCAGCGGGTGCGGTAAAACTACCACACTCAGGATGATTGCAGGCTTCGAACTGCCTACGGAGGGGCAAATTCTCTTGAACGGGAAGGATATTACGCTTCTCCCTCCATATAAACGCCCTGTAAATACTGTTTTTCAGAAATATGCACTTTTTCCTCATCTTGACGTTTATGACAATGTTGCATTCGGACTTAAGCTTAAAAGAGTGCCTGACGGTGACAAGATGCGCCGTCTTACCGCAAAGGAAATTGATAAAAAGGTAAAAAATGCGCTTAAGATAGTTGACCTTGAGGAGTATGAAACAAGGGATATTTCCACCCTTTCAGGCGGTCAGCAGCAGAGAATTGCAATCGCACGTGCAATTGTAAACGAGCCTGCAATTTTGCTTCTTGACGAGCCGCTTGGTGCGCTCGACCTTAAAATGCGTAAGGATATGCAGTTAGAGCTTAAGGAAATGCATAAAAAGCTCGGCATAACCTTTATTTACGTTACACACGACCAGGAGGAGGCTCTCACCCTTTCTGATACAGTTGTTGTTATGAAGGACGGTATGATACAGCAAATCGGCACACCCGAGGATATTTATAATGAGCCGAAAAACGCCTTTGTTGCAAACTTCATTGGTGAAAGTAATATATACAGCGGTACAGTTACGGGCGACAAAAAGGTTCGCTTTATTAACCATACCTTTGACTGCGTTGACGAATTTCCGAAAAACGAAAAGGTTGACGTTGTTATCCGTCCCGAGGATGTTCATATCACAAAAGAGGGCGAGGGTATGGCAAACGGCAGAATTGTCAGCAAGATTTTCAAGGGTATTCACTACGAATACATAATGATGGTCGGCAGAAATGAGCTTGTTATTGTTGATACCCGCAATCTTGAGGTTGATAGAACCTACGGTTTTGATATTGAGCCTGACGGCATACATATTATGAAAAAAGAGCTCACCGCCAATATTTATAACGATGCATATATTGATAAAAATAACCGTGTTGTTATTTCAGAGAGTGCATTTGAATGTGATATAACCTCTCTTGTACCGGGTTCTACTATTAATGAAGACGGTTATGTGGTAGGGCCTGACGGTGTTCGCTATGACTTTACCGATGCTGATGTCATTGCCACAATCGGTCTTGATAAGATTGAAATACTTGACGATGACGAGGCAGGTATTGTAAGGGGTGAAATTGTCTCCATAATCTATAAGGGCGACCATTATCAGCTTACCATCCGTACAGGCGAGGATGAGGATTTCGTCCTTGATACAGAGTACACTTATGATGAAAATGACCTTGTAGGTCTATCTGTTAAGGCGGAGGATATAAAGCTCACCTTAAAGGGGGAGGCAAAGAAATATGCGAAAAAATAAAGTTTTTTCGAGAAAGATTTTAGCGTTTCCCTATGCCGTATTTCTTATTTTATTCGTTCTTATACCTCTGTTTCTTATAATTGCATACGCTTTTACTGATGAGAGCGGTGCGATAACACTTTCAAATTTCCGCACGTTCTTTTCGGGCGCACATAACATCAATACACTGATGTTCAGTATTTTTATAGGCTTTTTAAATACTGCAATATGCCTTCTTTTAGGGTATCCTGCGGCATTTATCCTGGCTAAACGCAATATGAATTTCGGCAAGGCAACAGTTCTTCTTTTCGTTATGCCGATGTGGATAAATTTTGTACTGCGTACTGCGGCAACACGTGACCTTCTTTTTGCAATGGGAATAAAAGGCGGCGAGCATCCCTATTTTTCTACAATGATAGGTATGGTGTATAACTATCTGCCCTTTGTTATTCTGCCTCTTTATACTACAATGACAAAAATGAATTATAGTCTTATAGAGGCATCGTACGACCTTGGCGCAAACAAGGTTAAAACATTTTTCCTGACAATACTTCCTATGACGATGCCGGGGATCGTTTCGGCAGCTACAATGGTCTTTATGCCGACTATGAGTAGCTACGTAATCAGCGACGTTATGGGTGAGCGTAAAATTTCCCTCATCGGTAACAGTATTCAGCTTTATTTTGACCAGGGACTGTGGCATATAGGAAGCCTTGTTGCACTTATTATGCTTTTAATTATTGCATTTGGCTCTTTCTGCACAGAAACTGAGGAGGAGCATACTTCAAGAGGAGGGCTGTGGTAATGAGTAAGAATAAATTTTCACTATCTGACTTCCTTTGCAAATTCTATGTGTACATACTTTTGTTTGTGATGTATGCGCCAATACTTCTTTTAATTGTATACAGCTTTACTGACACTAAAATCATCGGCAAATGGGGCGGTTTCAGCCTGCACCTTTATAAGGCGCTTTTTCGTGATAAAGAGATAATGCAGGCATTTGCAAACACATTCCTCGTTGCAGTTTCCTCTGCCGTCGTTTCAACAATTTTAGGTACACTTGGCGCAATAGGAATATTTTATTCAGGGAAACGCTCCAAAGCTTTTTTGGAGGGGCTTAGCAACATCCCCGTTATGAATGCTGAAATTGTCACTGCGCTTTCGCTGACAATCCTTTTCGTATTCTTCGGTATTACCTTTAATTTTACAACGCTTCTTATCGGTCACGTTGTTCTGACCATTCCGTTTGTGGTGCTTTCCGTAAGGCCTAAGCTTATGCAGATGGACCCCAATATTTACGAGGCGGCGCTTGACCTTGGCGCAACACCCGGGAAAGCTCTGCGCGAGGTCATTGTTCCTGAAATTCTTCCCGGTGTGTTTTCGGGATTTATTCTGTCGATAACATTAAGTCTTGATGATTATATCATAACGGCATTTACACGTGATACAGCATTTCAGACACTCAGCACATACGTTTACGGTGTTACGAGTAAGAAGGGAACTCTTCCCCCGTCACTGAGGGCACTTACCACTGTAATTACACTTATAGCACTTGCTATTTTAATAATCGTCAACATTAAAAGTTCTAAGGAGGAAAAATAACGCCGATGAAAAAACTCTTTGCATTAATACTGTGCATTGTTTTATGTCTTTCCCTTGCGCCTTCCTCCTACGGAGCGGAGGAGGTTCTGCGTGTTTATAACTGGCAGGACTATATAAACGAGGGCAAGGATGATGACGGTGCAAAAATTGATGACAGCGTTATTGAGCTTTGGGAAAAGGATTTTTACGCACGCACAGGCAAAAAGGTGCGTGTACAGTACGATACCTTTGAAACAAATGAAACAATGCTCAATACGCTTCGTACGGGGAAAACCTCATACGACCTTGTTTGCCCGTCAGACTATGTAATACAAAAAATGCTTAACGCCACACTCTCAGGCGGTGATGAAAGCATTGCCATAGAAAAATACGATATTTCAAAAATGGAAAACTACCAAAAGTATGTATCGCCCTACATTTCGGATTTGTTCAGAAAAAACAACTGGACAGAGTATGCCGTATGCTATATGTGGGGAACGGTAGGCTTTCTCTATAATCCCGAAACGGTTAAAAAGGAAGATGTTTCCACATGGGACTTTTTCTGGAATACCGATTATAAAAACAGAAGCACCTGCAAGGATGTTTCCCGTGATGCATACGTTGTAGGCTCTCTTTATGTACATTCTGATGAA
>JAZRQT010000048.1:0-1612 GCA_045650105.1 Clostridia bacterium
TTAAACACTGAAATATTTTCAAAAATGTATGCAATCCAGCTTGCAACAGTAAAGATTGCGGCTACCCAGATAAGACCGCCTGCAATCATTGGCTCACTCGTATAAATCAAAAGCGCAAAAATAATTGCAAAAAGCTGTACATTGGTCTTTATTTTGCCCCACCATGATGCGGCAATAACCTTACCCTTGGAAACGGCAACAACCCTCATACTTGTTACAAAAAACTCACGTGCAATAATTATCATCGGTGCCCATACGGATACAACACCAACCTGTATAAAGCAGATAAGTGCACCAAACGCCAGAAGCTTATCTGCAAGGGGGTCCATAATTTTGCCAAAGGATGATACAAGGTTATATTTCCTTGCAATAAATCCGTCAAGAAAATCTGTAATTGATGCTATCGCAAAAACAATAAGTGCCCAGATGTTGTGTCCTGTCAGCATAAGTGCCATTACTATCGGCACCATAATTATTCTTGCCATTGTAAGCTTGTTTGGTAAATTCATTCTAAATCCGTCCTTTCACATTCTTCTCCATATAAATCATATATATCACAATTTTTAATTGTAACCCATACAAAATCGCCCGCATTAAGCTCTCTGTGTGCGCCGAAATATATTTTGGGGTCTATTTCAATGCTTTCGCCGCCGCTGCGCCCGTAATAAAGATTATCTTCAAACCCTTCGGTAATAACACGAACAGTTTTTCCGAGCATTTCCTCATTACGCTTAAGAGAAATTTCCTGACAGAGCTCCATTACAATATCTCTGCGCTTTTCCTTCGTTTCTTCATCAATCTGGTCCTTTATTTTTGCGGCAGGGGTTCCCTCCTCACAAGAATAGGCAAACACACCGACTCTGTCAAAGCGTACTTTTTTCAAAAAGGCACAAAGCTTCTCATATTCTTCCTCGGTTTCACCGGGAAAGCCTGTTATTATACTTGTTCTTAAGGTTATATCAGGAATTTCCCTTCGCAGAGTTTCGATGAGGCTCTCTATACTCTTCCCGTCTGTTTTTCTGCCCATTCTTTTAAGAACGCTGTCACATCCGTGTTGAACGGGAATATCAAGATATTTTACTATCTTCTCCTGCTCTTTCATAGTTTTTATGAGTTTTTCATCAATCTGCTCGGGATAGCAGTAATGAACTCTCACCCATTCTATTTTAGAGATTTCGCATAAGCTTTCCAAAAGCTCCGAAAGCTTTCTTTCACCATAAAGGTCAATTCCGTAACGTGTGGTATCCTGCGCAACTACAATAATCTCACGCACTCCGTCCTCTGCAAGCGCTCTTGCCTCAGATAATATATCTTCCATTTTTCTGCTGCGGTATTTACCCCTTATATACGGAATAGCACAGTATGTGCATCTGTTGTCGCACCCCTCGGCAATTTTAAGATATGCCGTATACTGCGGTGTAGTGCGAATTCTTGGAAGATTTTCTCCAAGACATTTATCAATATCATATATGTATGATTTTTTCTGATTTGAAAGCCCCTCTTTAACTGCCGTAACAATATCCTCTATTGCCGTTGTACCGATAATCACATCAACTTCGGGCATTTCTTCACGTATTTCTTTTTCATATCGCTGAGCAAGGCATCCGCACAC
>JAZRQT010000049.1:0-6282 GCA_045650105.1 Clostridia bacterium
ATTGCCTTGCTATCTGTCGTCCGCTGCCCCAACAAATCCTCGCTGTATCATCCGCAGGATGCGCTCAGATGTGTTGCCCAAAGCAGGCGCGCTACCTTTTTGCGCTACACCCCGAAATAGTCATTATTTAGTTAAAGTTATTAAAAGAATTGTCGCAGTTTGCCTGCGGAACCTTTGGCTAAAGCCTCAACATTGTGAATTATAATACAAAATGGGCGCAATTGCAAGTGAATTTTTAAAATATTAAAAAATTTAATAATTATGAAATTAATTGTTAAATTTTGTGTTAAGAAGAAAAGGTTTCAAACACAAAATATGGTATAAAAAGCCAAGCTATATGGCACATTTTGGTAAAAAACTAAAATGCCCAAAAAATTAAGAATAAACTTAAAAATTTTTTAAAAAACTATTGAAATTTATGAAAATGTATAGTAAAATATATTCAAAGTGTAGGAAAGTGCAAAAAAGTGCAAGAAAGTGGAGGTGATTTGAATGTTCGTAGGCGAGTACTCACATAATATTGACGCTAAAGGCAGAGTAATTATCCCTGCAAAGTTTCGTGAGCAGCTTGGCGAGCAATTTATGATCACTAAGGGCTTTGAAGGGTGCTTGTTTGTATATCCTATGGATGCATGGGAGGAGCTTGCAGAAAATCTTTCAAAGCTTCCTTCGAACCAGAAAAGCGCACGTCATTTGCAGCGTATGTTTCTTTCGGGTGCGGCAGAGGCGGAGCCTGATAAACAGGGTAAGGTTCTTATAACAGCCCCCCATCGTGAACACGCAATGCTTAGTAAAGAGGTTGTAATAATCGGTGTCAGTAAGCGTGTGGAAATCTGGGATGCACAGCGTTGGCAGGAGTATATTCAGAGTGAGGAAGAAATGACCGTTGAAGAGGCTGCCGAAAGTCTTGAGGAAATCAGCTTCTGATAAAATGGAGGAGTCAGAGTGGAATTTAACCATACTACGGTACTGCTAAACGAAACGGTTGAAAGCATAAATGTTAAAAAAGGCGGCGTATACGCTGACCTTACACTGGGCGGAGGCGGACACACTGCCCTGATACTTGAAAAAGGCGGAAGTGTAGTGGGTGTTGACCGTGACATTACCGCTATAGAAAATGCACGTGAAAGATTTAAAGGTGAGAATTTCACAGCAGTGCACAGTAATTTCTCTGATATAAAGGAAATTGCAAAATCGCTTGATATAGAAAAGTTTGATGGAATAATAGCTGACTTGGGAGTATCTTCTCCACAGCTTGACGATGCAGAGCGTGGATTTTCCTATATGCAGGACGCACCGCTTGATATGCGGATGGACCG
Organism: Clostridia bacterium; assembly: GCA_045650105.1. Lineage (GTDB taxonomy): Bacteria > Bacillota > Clostridia > UMGS1883 > UMGS1883 > UMGS1883. The sequence goes on from JAZRQT010000049.1 coordinate 1,320, forward strand.
CAGGGAGAGTCTGACGGCACGTGAGGTTGTAAATACATATTCATCCGAAGAGCTTTTCGGAATAATATCCACCTACGGGGAAGAACGCTGGGCGAGCAGAATTGTAAACTTTATTATAGAAGAAAGAGAAAAGGCAAGTATTGAAACGACGTTTCAGCTTGTAGACATAATAAAGGCGGCAATACCGCTTTCGGCAAGAAAAGATGGACCTCATCCTGCAAAAAGGACATTTCAGGCAATAAGGATAGAGGTTAACGGGGAGTTAAAAATCCTTGAAAGCACCATAAGGGACAGTGTAGAGCTTCTGAAGAAGGGCGGAAGAATGGGAATAATAACTTTCCATAGCCTTGAGGACAGAATAGTTAAGACAACTTTTGCCGCACTTGAGAAAGGCTGTACGTGCCCTAAGGATTTTCCGGTGTGTGTGTGCGGAAACAAACCATCTGTAAAAACGGTAAGCCGTAAGCCACTTATCCCCACGGAAAAAGAAATTGATGAAAACCCACGAGCAAGAAGCAGTAAACTGCGCACAATAGAAAAAATTATCTGACAGGAGTTTTAAGGAATGTATACAAAGGGTTCAAGCGCTTTGAAAACTGAATACTATACATATGATGAAACGAGACAAAGAAAAACAGCTTCTGTTAAAGTGGCGCCTACAAAAAAGGCGTACAGCAGAAAAAAAGTAAAGCAAATGAAAAAGCGCATCGTGGCGGCGGCTATGCTGATGTTTACAATGGCATTTGTGGTGCTTTTCCGTTATGGTGCAATAGCAAAGGAATACAGTGAGCTTTCCTCTGCACGTGCAGAGCTTGAGCTTATAAACGCAAAGGTTGTTGAAACCCGTATGAAGGCGGAGGGCAACCTTGATATGAAGAAAATTGAGCAGGAGGCAGAGCGCCTCGGACTCAGACCACCGATGAAAAACCAGATAAAGTATATTTCCCTTGGAAATACGGACAACGGGGAGGTTCTTAAAACTGAAGAAACAAATGTGCTGAGTGCATTTATAAACCGTATGTCGGTTATATTGGAATATCTATATTAATATAATACTAAAGGGAAGTGGCGGATAAAAAACAGCCATATCCCTTTTTGTGTTTTCATATTAACCGAAACAGAATTTATTTAAGGAGGAGAATACAGTGCCGAAAAAACGAGTGGGTGTAAAAAAGAGAATAAAGGCTATGATGGCACTGTTCCTTGCAGGGGTAATGGTGCTTGTCCTCCGCCTTTTCTGGATACAGTTTATAAGGGGCGGCGAGTATAAAAAGCAGGCGGCAGAGCAGCAGACACGTGACAGTGTAATTACTGCAAAGCGTGGTTCTATTTATGACCGTAATATGAAGGTGCTTGCCCAAAGTGCCACTGCTGAAAGGGTAACTATCAATCCGCAGGAAATAGCAAAGGTAAAAAACGCCGATGCAGTAACTGCGGCACTTGTAAAAATTCTCGGCGTGAGTGAGGACAGTGTCCGTGAAAAAATTGCACGGACTGACAGACAGTCTGTCGTAATAAGCAAGCAGGTGGAAAAAAGTAAGGCAGACCGTCTTCGTCAGGAAAACCTTACGGGAATACATTTTGAGGAGGACGCAAAGCGATATTATCCCTACGGCTCACTTGCGGCGCAGGTAATAGGCTTTACGGGAAGCGACAATCAGGGGCTTGAGGGTCTTGAAAACGTACTTGACGAGGAATTAAGCGGCGTTGACGGACGTATTGTTGCGGCAAAGGACGTAGCAAATAATGATATGCCGTTTAAATATGAAAATTATATTGAGGCGCAGGACGGAAAAGGTGTTGTGCTGACAATCGACGAAACCATACAGCGTTATACGCAGAAGCACCTTCAGCAGGCGTATGAGGAAAATATGCTGGGTAACGGCGGTGCGGCAATCGTTATGGACCCGCATACGGGTGAAATCCTCGCTATGGCGGTGGTGCCTACATATGACCTTAATGAGCCTCGTGTTATAACCGACCAGCTTCTTTTAGAGCAGCTTGATGCTCTGGAGCTTGAAGGGGAGGAATATGACAAGGCATACAGCGCTGCAGTAACAAAAATGTGGCGTAACAAGGCGGTTATAGACTCCTACGAGCCTGGCTCTACCTTTAAAACCATTGTTGCGGCGTCCGCACTTGAGGAAGGTGTGGCAAAGGTTTCGGATGTATTTACGTGTACGGGTGTGCGCCACGTTGCAAACCGTGACATACATTGTTGGAAAACAACCGGTCACGGTGAGGAAACCTTTGCACAGGGTGTTATGAATTCGTGCAATCCTGTGTTCATGGAGCTTGGTGCAAGACTTGGTGCAACTGCATTTAGAAAATACTTTACTGCGTTTGGTCTTACGGAAAAAACGGGCTTTACAATTCCGGGTGAGTCTGCAGGTGCGTTCCACGATACTCTTGGTGTTGTGGATTTAGCTACATCATCATTCGGTCAGACGTTTACTGTAACACCACTGCAGATGATTTCAGCAGTATCGGCAGTAATAAACGGCGGAAATTTGATGAAGCCGAGAATTATAAAGGCATACACAGACCCCGACGGAAAGATAACGCAGAGCTTTGAACCTGAAATTGTACGTAATATCGTTTCAGAGCAAACGAGCAGTGCTATGAGAACTATACTTGAGCAGGTTGTTTCTGAGGGTACGGGTAGCGGTGCGTATATAAACGGTTTCAGAATAGGCGGAAAAACGGGTACGAGTGAAAAGCTTCCCAGAAACAGCGGAAAATATATAGCATCCTTTGTGGGCTTTGCACCTGCTGATAACCCGCAGATAGTGTGCCTCCTGCTCCTTGACGAGCCGAATGCAGGGGCAACGGGTGGCGGTGCAATTGCCGCACCTGCAGTAGGAAAGATAGTTCAGGACGTGCTGCCCTACCTTGGATATGAACCTCAGTATACAGAGGAAACTGCACAGACTATTTCCGTGTCTGTTCCGTCTGTTGTGGGAAATACTGTAGAAGAGGCAACGCAGAAGCTTCAGAATGTAGGTCTTATAATAAAAATCAAAGGAAATGGCGGAAAAATTACAAATCAGATACCCGAGTCGGGCACCAGACTTCATAAGGGCTCTGTTGTTCTTGCCTACACGCAGGAGGAGCCAAGACGTGGAACATCAATTGTCCCCGATGTTACGGGTATGACATATGAAAATGCCCGCAGTGCGATAGAGGGGGCAAAGCTTGTGATGAAGCTTGATGCACCTGGGTCACCAGGGACGTTGCCGACGGATTATATTGCAGTAACGCAAAGTCCGCAGGCAAAAAGTGAGGTTGCTGAAGGTACTGCCATTTATGTAAAATTTGTACAGCGTGAAGCGGATTGACGGAGGTAAAAAATGAAATTAAGTAATCTGATTTCAGACATAAATAAAAAAGTTATCGGCGACACCGAAATTGAAATAAGCGGAATTGCCTATGATTCACGTGAGGTAAAGCCGGGGTATCTCTTTGTTGCAATAAAGGGATTTGAGACAAACGGCCATAAATATATCGAAAGTGCCGTAAAAAACGGTGCGGCGGCAGTTATCGGGGAAGAGGAAATTTCCTGCGACTGCACATATATCAAAACTGATAATTCAAGAAAAGCACTGGCAATGGTGGGCTCTGCGTTTTACGGTCACCCTGAAAGAAAGCTTAAAATAATCGGTATTACGGGTACAAACGGAAAGACGACGACGACCTATCTTGTACGTCAGATATTGATGCTTAAAGGACTTCGCTGTGACCTTATAGGAACAAATCAGATAATTATAGGCGATGAAGTAACCGAAAGCAGCAGAACAACACCCGAGTCGCTTGACCTTTTTGAAATTTTCTCAAAAATGGAAAAAAGTGGCGGTGAGTATGTCGTTATGGAGGTTTCAAGCCATTCTCTGGAACTTGACAGAGTATATGGTGTGGAATTTGAAACGGCAGTAATAACGAACATCACACAGGACCACCTTGATTTTCATAAGACGATGGAGAACTACGCACTTGCAAAGGCAAAGCTTTTTAAGATGTGTCGCTCTGCGGCAATAAATGCTGATGACGAATATGCAAATGTTATGATGGAAAATGCAGGGGAAAATGTACTTACGTATTCGTATGAAAACCCCTCCGATGTAAGGGCGCAAAATCTTAAAATGAGTGAGCGTGGAGTAATATTTGACCTTTGCGACAAAGAGGGAATACACGAAATGCGTCTGGGTATCCCAGGTAAATTTTCCGTATATAATGCCCTTGCGGCTATATGTGTGTGCAAAAATATCGGCATCAGTGATACAGATATTGAAAAGGGTCTTGTACTGGCAAAGCCCGTTAAGGGAAGAATAGAGGTTTTGCATACAAATACCCCGTATACATTAATTATTGACTATGCGCATACTCCCGACGGACTTATAAATATTATTTCGGCAGTGCGTGCCTTTGCAAAAAAGCGTGTTATAACGGTGTTTGGCTGCGGTGGAAACCGTGATGCAACAAAGAGACCTAAAATGGGTGAGATTGCGGAAAATCTTTCCGATATAGCAGTAGTAACGAGTGATAATCCAAGATGTGAAGTGCCTATGGATATTATAAAGGATATACTTAAAGGTATGAAAAAGGATAACCACATTGTTATAGAAAACAGAAAAGAAGCCATTAAGAAAGCAATGGAAATTGCAGAGGAAGACGATATAATTATCCTTGCAGGAAAAGGACACGAAACTTATCAGGAAATCGAGCATATCAAGCACGATTTTGATGAACGAAAAGTGGTAAAGGAAATACTTGCTGAAAGGTAATGATAAACGATGTGGATAAAAGCGTGTATAATAAGCTTCATAATTGCCGCTCTTTGTGAGCCGCTTCTAATTCCGTTTTTAAGACGGCTTAAGTTCGGGCAGACGATACTTGAGGATGGCCCAACGTGGCACGAAAAGAAACAGGGAACACCGACAATGGGTGGAATAGGCTTTATTCTTTC
>JAZRQT010000050.1:0-3009 GCA_045650105.1 Clostridia bacterium
CCTGAATTATGTTCTAAAAGCAAAATTTACCACCTCACATTAATATTATAAACGATTTTTCCTAAAAGGCAATAAAATTCTTGTAAAAGCACGTATTGTGCTGTATAATATTATAGATATGCTATGCTTTTACAGGAGGACAGAGTTATGGCAGTAAACAGATTACAGCTATGCGTGCCGACGTTTTTCGGAACAGAGGCAATTGTTGCACACGAGGTACGCTCGCTCGGTTATGAAACGAGTGAGGTTACTGACGGAAGAGTTACCTTTGAAGGTGATTTTGAGGCGATTGCACTTGCAAATGTAAACCTTCGGTGCGGAGAACGTGTGCTTATAAAAATGGCGCAGTTTACTGCGAAAACCTTTGACGAGCTTTTTGAGGGTGTCAGAGCCATAGCGTGGGAGGATTTTATTCAGAAGGATTGTGCCTTCCCCGTTAAGGGAAACAGCCTTAAAAGCACTCTTTCAAGCGTGCCTGCGTGCACAAGTATAGTAAAAGGCGCAATAGTAAAAAGGCTGTCGCAAAAATACGGTATAGAGCATTTTGAGGAAACGGGACCGATGATGCGTATTCAGTTTTCCCTTATGCGTGACAGTGTGACAATTTATCTTGACACAACGGGGGAGCCGCTTTATAAACGTGGTTACAGAGAAAAGGGTGTTGTGGCACCTCTTCGTGAAACGCTGGCTTTTTCAATGGTTGATATAACACGCTGGCGTGGTGACAGACCTTTCTGCGACCCTTTCTGCGGCAGCGGTACAATTCCTATAGAGGCGGCACTCTATGCAAAAAAGATTGCCCCGGGACTAAGACGCAGCTTTGTCAGTGAAAAGTGGCGCATTATAGGGGACAGACTTTATGAAGATATAAGGGAAGAGGCAGTTTCAAATATTGACAATAGTATTGAAACAAGAATTTTTGCCTCCGACATTGACGCAGAGGCAGTAGCGCTTGCTCGTTTAAACGCAAAAAAGGCGGGCGTTGATAAATTTATCAGCTTTTCGGTATGTGATGCGGCAAAGGCACCTCTTTTTGAGGAAAAGGGTGTTATCGTGTGCAATCCGCCATATGGTGAAAGACTAATGGATCGTACAAGCTGTGAGACGCTCTACAGAAAAATAGGGAAGCATTTTTCAGCGTTTCCCAATGCAGGAAAATATATACTGACAAGCCACGACTCCTTTGAGGAGCATTACGGAAGAAGTGCCGACAAAAAGCGCAAGCTTTACAACGGAATGCTTAAATGCTATTTATACCAGTATTTTAAATGATTTTCACGCATACCTTTTAATGAGGTGAGTGTGATGAACGAAAAATTTAAAAAGGGATTATTTTCTTTTTTGTACAGACTGGCTTTTGCAGCGTGTATTTTTGCACTTTTAATGCTTTTAAAAAAGACGGCACCCGATTTTTTTAAAAGCTGCAGCAAAGCATGGACACATAATGCCGATTTAAAAGCCTTAGCAACACATTTTAAAGAGCTTTTGGGCGATATTATTCCTTTTTGAAAAACACAGAAACGGAGAAAAAGTTATGAGCATAAAAAATTTGGACAAGGTATTAAAACGTGTGCAAAAAGCTACCCACTACAGCGGTGGGGAGCTTAACAGTGTTATAAAAAATCCCGAGGATGTAAAAATACGCTATGCGTTTGCGTTTCCCGATACTTACGAGGTGGGTATGAGCCATCTTGGAATGAAGATACTCTACCATATACTTAATCTGCGCCCCGACACGTATTGTGAGCGCACCTTTGCCCCATGGATTGATATGGAGGAGGAAATGCGAAAAGAGGGAATCCCCCTTTTTACAAATGAAACGCACACCCCCGTAAAGGAATTTGATTTCTTAGGAATAACTCTTCAATATGAAATGTGCTATTCAAATGTTCTTAATATGCTTTCACTTGCAGGAATACCGCTTTTAAGCAGTGAGAGGGGCGAGGATGATCCCTTTGTAAACGGCGGCGGCCCGTGCGCATATAACAGTGAGCCGCTTGCAGATATTTTTGACTTTTTCACAATGGGCGAGGGTGAGGAAGTCATAGGCGAGCTTATGGATGCATATATAGAGTGGAAGGAAAGCGGCGGAAAAAGAATTGATTACTTAAAGCGTATCGCTAAGATTGAGGGAATATATGTGCCGTCGCTTTATGACGTAACCTATAACGAGGACGGCACAATAAAGAGTATGACCCCAAACTCTCCCGAGGCAAAGCCAAAAATCAAAAAGCGTATAATAGAGGATTTGGACAAGGTTATATATCCCGATAAACTTATAGTACCGTTTTGCGACATCGTACACGACAGAGCAAATATTGAGGTTTTCCGTGGATGCATAAGGGGGTGCAGATTTTGTCAGGCGGGTATGATTTACCGCCCCGTGCGTGAAAAATCGCCCGATACTCTCCTTAAAGATGCGTGCAATCTTATAAATTCCACGGGATATGAGGAAATGGGACTTTCAAGCCTTTCAACGAGTGATTATACCTGCCTTCCCAAGCTTACGGACAAGCTTCTGGAGCTTACAGAGAAAGAGAAGGTAAGCCTTTCGCTGCCCTCTCTCAGAGTTGACAATTTCAGCCTTGATTTAATGCAGAGAGTGCAGAAGGTACGCAAAAGCGGTCTTACCTTTGCACCCGAGGCAGGAAGTCAGAGGATGCGTGATGTAATAAACAAAAATGTCTCGGAAGAGGATTTGATAAAATCGGCAACGCTTGCCTTTGAGGGTGGCTGGAACAGTGTCAAGCTCTATTTTATGATAGGTCTTCCGTATGAAGAAATGGAGGATATCGCAGGTATTGCCCGCCTTGCCGAAAAGGTTGTGGAATGCTATTATAACAGCGAGAAAACGAATAAGCGCAGAGCCGTTAATGTAACTCTCAGCGTGGCAAGCTTCGTTCCCAAGCCGTTTACGCCATTTCAGTGGGCGGCGCAGGATACGATGGAAACTCTTTCTGAAAAACAGCTTTTCCTTAAAGGAGAAGTACACAGCCGCCATATAAAATA
>JAZRQT010000051.1:0-11627 GCA_045650105.1 Clostridia bacterium
TGAAAGCTCGAAAAATAAGCTCCTTGAAAACTTTTCATTTAATCCGCTTTCCGTTACCCCCTACGAGGATAGCGACGGTGCGGCAAATTACATTGCAAATTATGCAACGGCAAAGCTTTATGGCGACTCCTTCTTTGAATACAGTTCAGTAAGCGACGACCGTGGCATCCTTCTTGATGAGAGCGGTGATGCATACAACGTTCTTAACGCATCAATTGATTTTGCAGAAAAAACGTGGAGCTGTGTTTCGTCTGAGCCATTGAGCATCCTTGTAACGAGCGACCTTTCAGATTACGACAGTGAAAATGCCTATACATTTAAGTTTGACTACTACTGTAACGGCAGACCCGTTGAAATAGTCCTTGATGAAATTCCGGGGCGGGAGAAAATGACCTCTGCCATTGAAATGACTGTAAAGGGTGGCAGACTTATTTCTTACAGACAGTATATGCGCTCTTATAATAATGTTTCTGTTCATATGCTTTCTGATACATTTGTCACTGCGCTTGACGATTTTGTAAAGGTTCTTGATAAAGAGGCAAAGGATCCCGTTATTATAAACGATATTTATATAGGTTATCTTGACCGTGGCGAGGACGGCGAAATTAATGCCGCCTGGCTTGCAAAAACCTCTGATGGCAGAATTTACCGTTACACTCCCCCTGTAAAGGAGGATAAAGATGAACTGGAGTAAGATTAAAAATATAATGATATTTTTCCTTATTGCTATGAATATTGCAATGCTTGCTTTTATAGCACTGACATCAATGCGGGATGCCGCTGTTCCCGAGGATGTTATCTCTGCCTCACTTGCAGTTATGCAAAGGGACGGACTTGAGTGTGACAGAGAGATTTTCCCTTCAAAAAAGCACACACTCCCCCGTCTCAGCGTGAACTTCTTTAGTGCAAGTGAGCTTTCAGAATTATTCTTCTCAAAACAGCTTGCGTTCCGTACTGTCGATGACTCCCTTGTTGCGAGGGAGGAACGGGCAACTCTCACCGTATCGAAAAATCATTTTCTTTATAAAAGCGGTTATGACGCTGACACTTCCCATTCTTCAAAAAAGGTGAAGCGTGCCCTTCAGAAGGCAGGCATAGATATGAGTGGCAGTGTATATGACAAAAAAGAGGACTGCTTTTACTTTATGTATAAGGACGTAAACCTCTTTAATATGTATATCAGTGCAAAGCTTGATTCCGACGGAGAGCTTTGCTATGTATCTGCACAATGGCCCTCAAAGCTTTCTGCGCTTGAGGATAAGGAGCTTTCCTTTACAAGCATTATTACAAAGCTCTCAACTGCCTTTCCTGATGGCGGCAAAGTAGAGGCAATTGAGCGGGGCTACGCACTACATTCATCGGGAAGTAAGTTTTTCTTCTCCCCTGCGTGGCGTGTTAATGTAGGCGGCAACTCACAAATCATCGAATAAAAAAAAGTTACCAAATGGGAATTCCCCATTTGGTAACTTTTTTATTCCTTTTAACTTATGCGTTTATCTGTGCAAGAGCCTCCTCCTGCTCCTTCTGCACATCTTCAAAAACTGAAATCATAGGCTTAATATTCTTACCCTTCAGCTTTCTGTCAACATAGTTTCTCGTAATCTTCATTACAAGACCTGAAAGTGCTAAAACACCAATAAGGTTAGGCACCATCATAAGACCGTTGAATGTATCTGATATATCCCACGCAAGTGATGATGTGAGGAGTGCACCGCACAAAATCATTACAAGGTGTATAACCTTATACAAAACAACAGACTTTGTACCAAAAAGGTATTCCCAAGCCTTTGTACCGTAGTGGTCCCAACCAAGAACTGTTGTAAACGCAAAGAGAAGAATTGCAATTGCAATAAATCTTTCGCCCCAGATACCAAATAGTCCTGCAAAAGCCTTTGCAACAAGGTTTGCATCGGTTGTACCCGCAGCCATCATACCTGTTTCAAGATTAATAACACCTGACGTTAAAACAACGAGTGCTGTCATTGTACACACAACCATAGTATCGGCAAACACCTCGAAAATACCCCAGAGACCCTGACGAACAGGCTCTATAACATTTGAATTGCAGTGTACCATTACAGAAGAACCAAGACCTGCCTCGTTGGAGAACACACCTCTCTTACATCCCTGTGTAACAATTGCCTTAACTGCAATACCGCCGGCGCCTCCCCACATAGCAGGTGCAGTAAACGCATATTTAAAGATTGATGCAAATGCTGCTCCGATGCTTTTAACGTTAACACCGATAATTATAAGGCTTCCAAAAACAAAAATCACTACCATAAATGGAACAATCTTTTCCGCAAAGTTTGCAATTCTCTTAAGTCCTCCGAGGATAATAAGTGTAGCAATCACAAGGATAACAACACCGATTATAAGATGATACGCCGTAACCTGACCAAACGGTATAGAGGAAAGTGCAGGAATATCAAATGCAGATACTACATTTACAACAATTTTATTTACCTGACCCATTGCACCTATACCAAAGGATGCGAGTATTGCAAAAATTGAGAAAAGAATTGCCAGTATTTTTCCTATGTATTTACATCCCTTATATTTTCCAAGACCATCCTCAAGGTAATACATAGCACCGCCTGACCATTCGCCGTCAGCATTTTTTCTTCTGTAATATATACCGAGGACATTTTCAGAATAGTTTGTCATCATTCCAAAAAACGCCGCAACCCACATCCAGAACACTGCACCGGGACCACCGCCTACAATTGCCGCCGCAACACCTGCGATGTTACCCACACCGATTGTTGCTGCAAGCGCAGTACAAAGCGCCTGAAACTGTGAAATTGATTTTCCCTTTACGTGACCTGAAACGTCTTTCTTAAAAAGACTTCCAAGTGTTTCAGAAAACCAGTGACCGATGTGTGTAATCTGAAATACGCCTGTAAGGATTGTCATAATTACACCTGTTGCTAAAAGCAGGTATAAGCCCTTACCCCAGACAAAACCGTTAATGTCATTATTAAAGTTTGTCAGCCATTCAAAAAAGTTTACCATAAAAAATACTCCTTTCGCTAAATGCGCTCAAGGTTAAAAGTCCTTAACAGATTTTGCATAAAAAAACAGAGTTTTTGCACATTACAAAAACTCCGCATAGTAAACAAAAGTCTGTTACGACCTGTACCTCCGTCCTTTTGCCTGAGAGATTAGCCCCTGACTTGCAAGAGCCTTGCACCTTCGGCATCCATTTGCCTCTTTAAACGAGAGGCGGACTTCTCCGGAGCGCTATCCGTCTGCAGTCTTTACTCAACAATGAGAACCTGAGAGTGTTACTCCTTCGGTAGACATAACGTCTTTTCCTGCATACATCGCTTAGCCTTTATGAAATTAACGTATTTATTATGGCACATATTTTTACATTTGTCAATCTTTTTTCCAAAATTTCTGCAATACGCCCGATACTGCTATAAATTTGATTGACATTTTATAAAAAAGCCGTTATAATTAAGTGGTTAGTAACTATTAAAAGGATGATGAATAATGCATTGGTCAGAAGAAATTGCAAAAAGAATTATTGAGCGTAACCCTGACAAGGAGGAATATGTCTGCGCCGCAGGTATCAGCCCGTCAGGTTCTATTCATATCGGAAATTTCCGTGATATTGCAACAAGCTACTTTGTAGTGCGTGCCCTTCGCAAAATGGGACGTAAGGCAAGGCTTCTTTTCTCATGGGACGAATTTGACAGGCTCAGAAAGGTGCCCGTAAACGTTGCCAAGGTACGTGACGATATGGAGCAGCATATCGGTAAGCCCTATGTTGACGTGGAAAATCCGTTTGCGGATAGCCCCGAAATAAAAACATATGCCGAGTATTTTGAAAAAGAATTTGAGAAGTCTATCGTTAAATTCGGTATTGAAATGGATTACCGCCATCAGGCAGAAATGTACAGAAGCGGCAGGTATGTTGAGCATATTCTTCACGCACTTCGTAAGCGTGGTGAAATTTTTGATATTCTCGACTCCCACCGTACACAGGATGCGCAGGAAGGGGAGCGTGAGGCGTATTACCCCGTAAGCATCTACTGCCCCGTTTGCGGTAAGGATACAACAAAAATTCATTCTCTTTCAGACGATTGCACCGTTGCACAGTTTAGCTGTGAATGCGGTCATGGCGGTGAATTTGATTTTACGAAGGACTTTAATTGCAAGCTTGCATGGAAAATTGACTGGCCTATGCGCTGGATGTATGAGGGCGTTGACTTTGAGCCTGGTGGAAAAGACCACGCCGCAAGAAACGGTAGCTACGATACAAGCAAGGATATTTCAAAACAGATTTTCGGTTACGAGGCGCCCCTTTTCCAGGGTTATGAATTTATCGGCATAAAAGGAACTACGGGTAAGATGTCAGGCTCATCAGGACTTAACCTTACACCCGAAACTCTTTTAAAGCTTTATCAGCCTGAGGTTATTTTGTGGCTTTATTCAAAGACGGAGCCGCTCAAAGCGTTTGACTTCTGCTTTGATGACGGAATACTTCGTCAGTATTTTGAATTTGACAAAATGCAGACTGCATGGGAAGACGGTACTGCTGATGAGCATACATCATCTATTATGTATAATACAACTGTTGAGGGCAGAAAGCCTGCTACAGTTCCGATGTCACTTCTCGTTCAGCTTGGCAGTGTTGTTAATTTCAATGTTCCTATGCTTGAAATAGTGTTCGAGAAAATCGGCACTCCCTATAAATATGCTGACTTTGCCGACAGACTTGAGCGTGCAAAGTTCTGGCTTGAACAGTGTTCACCCGAAAATGTAAACCGTCTGCGCACCTACCGTAATTGGGAGCTTTATAATAGCTTTACAGACGAGGAGAAGAAGGAAATTGAGCTTCTTTGCAATTTCCTGAAAACAGACGGTTACAGCCTTGATGACCTTAATGCAGAGCTTTATGCAATTCCCAAGAAAATCTTCGGCGAGGATATGGATCCCAAGGAGCTTAAGGGTATTCAGGGACAGTTCTTCAAAAACGTCTATAAGCTCATTATTGATAAGGAGCGCGGGCCAAGACTTTACCTCTTCCTCTTTGCAGTTGATAAAGAAAGCTATTTAAGTCTTCTTGACTTCTCCACCCCTATGACAGAGCTTGAAAAAAATCCTCCCGCTGAGGAAGTGATTGAGGAAGCTCCTGCAGAGGAAAAGGTGTATGGCGAGCCTGACGAGGTTAAGCCCATCAAGGACGAAATTGATATTGATACCTTCTCCCTTATGGATTTAAGAGTTTGTAAAATAGTTAAGGTTAACGATATACGAAAATCAAACAACTGTCTTAAGCTTACACTTTTTGACGGTCTCGATGAAAGAGTTATCGTTTCAAGCATCAAGCACGATTATAAGCCAGAGGAGCTTGTAGGCAAAAAGATTATCGTTGTTGCTAATCTCAAGAGTGCAAGATTTTCAGGTGTAACAAGTAACGGAATGCTTCTTGCAGGAACAAACAATGCCTGCGGATGTAAGGTTATATTTGTTGATGATGCTATACCCGAGGGCACGCAGATTTGCTAAAATAATAAAATCAATATTGAAAAATGCGGACACAACAATTTGTGTCCGCATTTTTGCGTTCCAGCGGGGTTACTTCCTTGTATATCTTTTCCAAATGAGGGGTATTATATAGGTATACTATATTTTTGCAGGTGTTACTATGACGTTTAAGGATTTATTTTTATATAAGCATTCTCCTAAAAACAGCTTTACCATAAAAAGTGCACGCCCCGCCTCCTATTCTCCGCAAATGAATGAGGGTGGGCAATCCCTTTCGGGCAATTATAAAAAGGATTTAAAAACACTTAAAGAGGAGCTTTCGCAAGGCACAAACGGTGATATAAAAATGCGCCAATTCACCATCCGCATCAGCAAGCGTGACATAGATGCAACAATCTTCTTTGCGGACGGACTTGTAAATAAGCAAATTATAAACGACTTTATATTAAAACCATTAATGCTTACAAGCCGTGAAATTGAAATTTCAAGCTTTCGTGCAATCGGTGAAGTTCTTTTGCCGCAAAGCGAGTTTAAGGAAACCAATCTGCTCGGCGAATTAACCTTTGACATAAATTTCGGCAGTGTGATTATGCTTGTAGACGGTGCTAAATCCGCTTTTTCCCTTGATGTAAAGGGCTGGCAGCACCGTGGTGTAGACAGCCCGCAGACAGAGCGTGTGATACGTGGTCCCAATGATGCTTTTTCAGAACAATTGCGTGAAAACACTGCGCTTATCCGTCACCTTGTCCGTAACAAAAGCCTTATCAGCAAGGAATATAAACTCGGCACAGTAAGTCAGACCCCCGTTTCCGTAATGTATATTGAAAATATTGTAAACCCATCACTTGTTGAGGAAACCCTAAGACGCATTGAAAGCATTGATGTAGACTACATCTTTGCCGCTGCAGAGCTTGAACAGCTTATCGAGGAAAAATCCATTACCACACTCCCCCAGTTTCTTTCAACAGAAAGACCTGACCGTGCATCACGTGCACTGCTTGACGGACGAATAGTAATTATAGTTGACGGCTCTCCCTTTGTGCTGATACTTCCGACTACTATCTTTGAGCTTAACGAATCAGCGGAGGACAATTATCTGCGTTTCCCCTACGTCAATATGATAAAGCTTATCCGTACGCTTGCGTTTCTGCTCTCTCTGCTTCTTCCCGGACTTTATATTGCCATAGTTTCCTTTCACGCAGAGCTTCTTCCGACAGGCATATTAATGTCTATTATTTCCAGCCGTGAGCCTGTTCCATTTCCCTCTATAGTAGAAATCATAATTATGGAAATTTCACTTGAAATCATACGTGAGGCAGGCATACGTGTTCCCGAGGCGTCAGGCAGCACGCTAAGCATTGTTGGTGCCCTTATCCTTGGTCAGGCGGCAGTTGCGGCAGGAATTGTCAGTCCTATTTTAATAATTATAGTTTCCATTACGGCAATCGGCTCGTTTGCTACACCCAACTATTATCTTGGCCTTTCTGCACGGCTTTTAAGATTTGTATATATCTTCCTCGGCGCCGCTGCAGGCTTTTTGGGAATTACGGCAGGTCTTTTTATACAAACCCTTTTATGGACAGATACAAAGTCTATGGGCGTGCCTATGTCCTCTCCCTTTGCACCTATTACCAAAAAAGGTATTCCCGCATCGCTCTTTGTTCCACCGATATGGCAGCAGGAGCACCGTGACGATTATATAAACCCGAGGCGGAAATTCCGCCAGGCACCTCTTTCAAGAAAGTGGCTTGACCACAACTAACAGGAGATTATTATGAACAAAAAAACAGGCAGTCTCAGTATGGCAATTCTTTTCTCGTGTGCGATACTGTCAAAATATCTTATAATTCTTCCCGAATATATGGTCAAATATGTGGGTAACTCAGCCTGGATTGATGCAGCGGCAAAATGCATTATCGCAAGTGTTTCCCTTACGATTGTGCTAATCCTTTATAAGCCTTTTGCCCCACAATCCTTTTCAGAGGTTTTCCGCATTGCCTGCGGAAAAGTGGGCGGTGTATTTTTCAGCTATATTTATATAGCACTTTTTACTCTTTTTAATGCTTTCATTCTCCGCCTTTTAATAGAGGCTCTGAGCACGGTTATGGCAACTATTGCACCCGATGAATTTTTTGCACTGTTTATTTTAGCTGCCGTTTTTGTTGCCGCCTATAGTGGTGTCAAGGCAACCACAAATTTAAGTTGTATTATCTTCCCCCTCGTTGTTCTTACCCTTATAACAGTGTGCATTGCCCTCATTCCCCATTACCGAACAGACAATATTATGCCCATTTTCGGGATAAGCGAAAAAAAACTCCTGCACGGGATTTTTGTCAAGCATTTTGGTTTTTCAGAAACCGCCCTTCTCTTTTTCCTTGCCCCTGCACTCGGAAGCTACAAAGACATTAAAAGAACAGGTATTATAACATATATAATCATAACAATATTTACCGTAGCCTTTACAGCAGCGTACTGTCTTACAGTGCCGTATCCTGCGTCAGAAACCTTTTTCCTGCCATTTTATCAAATGACACGTATGATTAAATCAGGAGCGTTTCTGCAACGTCTTGAGCCTATTTCCGTATTTGTGTGGACAAGCTTTATTATGTGCAGTATGAGTGTACTCATATCAGCCGTGGCAAAGCTTCTTTCTCATTCAACAGATGAGTATAAGGAAAAATCCTTTGTTCCCGCAGTAACGTTGATAACCTTTTTCATTGCAATGCTGCCTAAAAGCGAAACCACCGCTTTTTATGTCTATGAAAGACTTTTAAGCGCCAGCACACTTCTTTTCCCGACAATCCCCGTTATCGTTCTTATTATTGCAAGAATACGCCAAAGGAGGAAGCGCAGCATATGAAAAAAAAGCTTTTATGTATAATTACAATAATCTGCCTTTTTCTTGGCGGATGCTCATACGGAAAAGATGTGGATGAGCAATCCTTCGTGATTGCAGTAGGAATTGACAAGGGGGAAAGCTTTCCCCTGCGTGTAACCTTTGTTTTTGCCAATCCGTCAGGTTCAGGAAGCAGTGGCGGCGGTGGCAGTGAAGGTGGCAGTGAAGGTGGCAGTGAGGGTGGCGGAGGAAACGGTGGCAGTGGTGGCGGCGGTGGCGGAGAAAGCAAATCCTCCTCCTCAGGTCCCGACATTGTCACAATTGAGGCACCGACAACCTTTTCCGCTGCAAGAAAGCTTGATGCAATAAAAAGCAAAAAAATCAACCTTACTCATACAAAGCTTGTGGTTTTTTCAACCGATGTTGCAAAAGAAGGAATTAAAAAATATGTTGACGGCTTTGCATCGTCAAGAGATTTTCGCCCAAACACGTATGTATGCATTGCAAGCGAAAGCGCACAGGAATACTTTAACAGTGTAAAGCCCTCTCAGGAAAAATATCTTGAAAAATACTATGACCATATAATGCAAAAAGTTGCTTCTGACAAAGTAAACGAATCATATCTTTACTACCTTTACTTTAACCTCACAGACACCTACAGTTCAAGTATTGTCCCACTTGTAGGACTAAGTAAAAATAAGCTCACCAATCCTGCACAATCACTTCACCCTCACAGTGATGATTTTTCCTACGAAGCACGTGCAGGTGAGCTTTTGCGTGATGCCTCAAATAAGGCTGAAATCCTCGGTTGCGGCGTTTTCCGCAACGATAAGCTGATCACAACACTCGGTAGTTTTCAAACAGACCTTGCAAGGCTTATCGGCAGCGAGTTTTATCCTAAAAATTACAGTGTTTTCTACCCCTCTGTTTCAGATTTTGTTACTGTCCGTATAATTCAGCAGGAAAAAGTCAATATCAAATCTGAAATCAAAAACGATAATGCTCGCATCGATATCAACGTCCCGATTTTTATTGAATATGTTGACGCAGGAGAAATAGAAAACGACTCTAAAAAGTCCAGTGAATTTTGCAATTATTTAAAAAAGCGACTTGATTCTTCTACAAAAAAGCTTATTCACGACTTTCAAACAATGTATGACTGCGATTTTTTAGGACTTGGCGACTCCCTCAAAAAGCATTTTTCAAATCTTTCACAGTGGAAAAAATTCAACTGGGAAGAAAAGTATTCTGAGGCAAAGATAAATGTTTCTTTCAACGTTACCTATGCAGACTTTGAAGAAACAAATTAGTCAAAAACGACCAAGGAGTTATTATGAATATTTTTAAATTTTTCTTCTTTCTTGCTGCCCTGTGGGGCATCATATACACAGTTTCAGTGACGGTTTACGACTTTAAACAGCACGAATATATTTCCGCTGTAAATACAATTATTTGCGAAATTGCACTCCTCGTATTAAGCGTACTTTATATTTTTTAAAAAAGCAATTACCCCTTTTTGTGCTATATTAGACACGAAAGGGGTAATTTTCTATGAACAAGACACAAAAAAATGTGACACCTTCATTATTTGCGGCATTAATCTTTATTAAGCACTGTTTTTTTCTACATATTTTAGCAAATCAGGTAAAAAGTAATCTTTTACTCTTGACGGCGAACGTAAATTATATTATGATATTCTTATCATAATATAAAGGAGTTAAGATTATGGTTATTAATAAGCTTAAAGAAATTATTGCTGATGCTATGGGTGCAAGACTCAGAATTGATGCAAATGACATTTCAGAGAGTACGGAGTTTATTGCAGACCTTCACGCAGACAGTGTTGATATTGCAACAATTATTTGCGAAATCGAGGATGAATTCAACATCGAAATTGAGGATGAGCAGCTTGAGGGCATTGAAACTGTCGGCGATGTTGCAGAAAGAATTGAAGAATTAATCTAAATTATAAGGGGCATAATCTTGTGGATATAAATAAGTTTCAAAAAAATATCGGATATTTTTTTAAAAATCCGCAGCTTTTGCAGACGGCTTTTACACATACATCATATGCAAACGAAAACAATGTGGCAAGCTATGAAAGGCTTGAGTTTTTAGGCGATGCAATTGTCGATTTTCTTGTCGGCGAATACTTATTTACCTCTTTTTGTGAGCTTGATGAAGGTATGATGAGTCGTCTGCGTGCCTTGCTTGTGTGTGAAGGGGCACTTTCTTCCCTTGCGCTTGAGCTTAAGATAGACGAGTGTATGCTTCTGGGCAACGGTGCGGAGCAATCAGGAGAGCGCAAGCGTCCTTCTATCCTTGCCGATATGTTTGAGGCGCATATTGCCGCAATGTATCTTGATGCAGGGCTTGATAACACACGTGATTATCTTCTCTCTGTTTATGCAGATAAAATTAATGACGCAGTAAAAAGCGGAAAAATAATTGATTATAAAACAAGACTTCAGGAAAAACTACAGGAAAATGGCCCGTGCAATATTGTCTATAACCTTGTATCATCTGAAGGTCCCGTTCACCATTGTCTGTTTAATATGCAGGTTGTTGCAGACGGCAAAGTTTTAGGAAGTGGCAGTGCGTACAGCAAAAAACAGGCTCAGCAGGCTGCCGCAGAAGATGCACTGAATAAATTAAGCTGATTTTTAAAGTTTTTATAAAAAAACCATTGACATTTTGGTTATGTTTTGGTATACTAACAAGGTCGAATTT
Organism: Clostridia bacterium; assembly: GCA_045650105.1. Taxonomy (GTDB): domain Bacteria; phylum Bacillota; class Clostridia; order UMGS1883; family UMGS1883; genus UMGS1883. The sequence continues at coordinate 11,066 of JAZRQT010000051.1, forward strand.
GATTGGAGAGGTATCGAAGTGGTCATAACGAGGCGGTCTTGAAAACCGTTTGTCCGAAAGGGCGCGTGGGTTCGAATCCCACCCTCTCCGCCATTTTTTTATAATAATATGCAAGGATTATTCCTTGATTGGTAGCTTTACTGCATATGGAGAAGTACTCAAGCAGGTCGAAGAGGCGCCCCTGCTAAGGGCGTAGGTCGGGAAACCGGCGCGAGGGTTCGAATCCCTCCTTCTCCGCCAGGAAAAAGCGATTATTCACTTTAGTGGATAGTCGCTTTTTTGTTGTGTAAATTAAGAAGGGAGTCGAACCCTGAGAGGGCAATCGCCGTAAAAAAACAATCCGGTGAATTGTTTTTTCGGCGATTGGTGCGCAGACGGGGACCGAAATGCGTAGCATTTGGGTCGGCAAGCAAGGGCGATACACATAGTAGCGCCACCCCTCCTTCTCCGCCACCAAAAAAGCCGTTCAAAGCATTTAAGCTTTGAACGGCTTTTATAATTCAGTTAAATCTCTTCAGGCTCCTCGCCCTCATCGTTTGCGTCCTCATCTTCATACTCATCG
>JAZRQT010000052.1:0-5791 GCA_045650105.1 Clostridia bacterium
AATTGATTATTTCAAAAATCCCAAGGTAAGGGAGCTTTCACTGTTCCCGCAAAGAATCAGAATGTCAGCGTCCAAGGTTGCATCAATTTCAGACGGAAGAGAGAATTATACGTTTAAAATAGGACTTATGTCATTTCTTAAATCGCTATACGGTGAAATACTGCTTCCCGAAATTGAATATGGCATACGTAGTGGTTCTGTTGACTCTGTATGTGAACTTTTGTGGCTTGACGAAAACTATAAAAGTGATAAAATGACATATGAAACAAACTATCTTTCCGATTCGCAGTGGTATGTAAGCCGCCGTGAAAAATTCAGCTTTGCGGCTAAGGGCGGTCACAACAATGAGCCGCATAATCATAATGACATAGGCTCTTTTATGATAAATGTAGGTGAAGAAAGCTTTATTTCAGACCTTGGATGCGGAGAGTACGTAAAAGAAACCTTTAAAAACGAAACAAGATATAACTTCATTCAGAACAGCTCGAGGGGGCACAGTGTGCCGATTGTAAACGGTGGATATCAGTGCTTTGGCGCACAGTTTTCTTCTGAAAATGCAAAAGCGTCTGACAGTATGTTTGAGCTTGATATACAGGGAGCGTACGAAAGCGGAAGTATAAACAGGATAAGGCGTCAGTTTATGCTTGATGACAATAAGGTGACACTTGTTGATACTTTTGATTTTGCGCCCGACACACAGTCTGTTACAGAAAGATTTATCAGCAAAAAAGAGCCTTTGATATGTGACGGACACGTGGATTTTGGTGTTGGCAAAATTGTATATGACAAAAAGAGGTATATCCCCTCAGTCAGCACAGAAGATTTTGTTTTACATAACGGTGTTGATATTATAACTGTGTATATCATAGACTTTGCCCCTGCGTTAAAAGAGGAAAAAGAGTTCAAGTTTGAATTTATAGTATAATGAACCTTTTTTTATTTCGTATCGTATAATAGGTGAAAGTTTACAAGGGAGGAATTATATATGAAAAAAGTTATTTCTTTAATGATGGTTTTTCTGATGCTTATGATGCCTCTTACTTCATTTGCCGATGCAGGTGCAGAAAGAATGCAGAGCGTTCTCCTTATTGTGAAGGGGAAGGCAGAAATTCCGCCAGAGCTTAGCGAGTTTTCAAGCCACATTGCACAAAACGGCGATAAAAAAAGCTACAGCTTTGAATGGGCAGACAAGGATTATAAAAAATCAATCAGCCTGAGCTGCGATGATGAAGGAAGAATTAATTCCTACTACAACTATTCCTTTGAAATGTCAGAAAAAAAGCTTTCAAAGATTTCCAAAAATGAAATTATAGCGTATGCACAGGCGTTTTTGAAAAAGACCGTTCCTGAGGCTTTTGAAAATGAGAAAGACCTTCTTGTATATGATGAAAAATCGTATAATGCAAGAGGGAATCTTCGTTACACACTGACATTTAACAGAATGAGAAATTCCATTCCCGTAAAGGATAATAATGCAAATATTACACTGTGTATAGCTGATGATAAAATATATGTGCGTGATATGTCAGTAAGCTTAAATTACGATGCGCCGTTTGTTGACGGCATTGAGATAGAAAATTTTGAAGAAAAGTATACCGGGGCTTTCCCGCTTGAACTTATATACTGTGACGAGTATAATTATAATGCAAAAAAGGGAGAGGCACATGCGTATCCCGTTTTTGTATACAGAATAAAGGATAATAATATCGGCTACATATCTATGGCTACGGGTGAAGTTATAGATGAAGATACATATAATTCCGTCTTCCGTGAGGAAAGCGCAGTAATGGATTCTATGGCGGCGGGCGGCTCAAACTCCGCCTTAAAGCAGTCGCTTACCGAGCAGGAGATTAAACAGATAAGCACTGTAGAGGGACTTTTAAGCCTTGATGATGTGCAGAAGATTTTAAAATCACTTCCGTATATTAATTTTACAGGCACACTGAAACTCAGTAACAGTTACCTTACAGAAAATGACAGAGGAGAATATTTGTACAGACTTCATTATAACAGTACAGACGAGAAAAATTACAGATATTTAAGTGCTGTTATAAATGCGCATAACGGAAAGGTTATCAGCATTTCAAATAATGTTCCCTATGACGGTGCATCAAACGTAACCCTTTCGGAGAGGGAAAAGGAGCAGTCAGCACAGAAGATGCAGACCTTCTTAGACAAGGTTGCGGCAGATGAAATTAAAAACAGTGTTAAAAAATCCTCTGACAGCTATGGGGATACAGTAAGTGATACGTATATCAGAATTGTAAACGGAATAGAGTATGTCGACAATACAGTGAATATAAGCTTTGACGCAAAAAACAATATTGTAAGAAGCTTTAATGTGGATTTCCGTGACGGAGATTTTAAAAACCCCGATGCGGCAATTACGCCCGATGCAGCATATGAAAAAATCCTTAAGTTTTCGCCCGTTACAAAAATATATATTTCAAGCGGCGGCAAATACGTAAAGGCGGCAACACTTGAAAAAGGCTATCTTAGGCTTGATGCCCTTACAGGTGAAATGAAGGACGTGTATGAAGATACGCAGAAAAGCTATGAATACAGTGATATAGACGGCCATTGGGTAGAGGATGCGGCAACAAAGCTTGCTGAAATTCAGATAGGTATAGAGGGCGGTGCGCTCAATCCCGATAACAGCATTACACAGGAGGAATTTTTCCGCCTTGTGTGCTCGGGAATGATAAATAAGTATTACGCAAATTATACGCAGGAAGAGCTATATGATATTTTAATCGCTGACAAAATCCTTCCAGAAGGGGAGAAGGTACCCGATGCCTTCGTAACAAGGGAGCAGGCGTTTATATACATAATCCGCCTTGCAGGACTTGAAAGGGTTGCAAAGCTTGAGAATATTTATAAGGTTGAGTATGCAGACAGTGCCCTTTTAACAAACGGATGCATAGGTTATGCGGCAATCCTCAGTGGACTTAATGTGATAGAGGGAGAAGGAGGCTATCTTCGCCCAAAAGATAACCTTACAAGGGCAGAGGCGATTGTGATGCTGTATAGGTATTTATTGACGTTATAATTACATAAAATTGAAGATAACATTAAAGGGCAGAACGAAATAAATCGTTCTGCTCTTTGAATTTTTTATCAAAAAATTCGCAAGATATAAAAAAAACTATTGAAAAATAGTCGAAAAAATGTTAAAGTATATAGTTGTATTTGTTGGATAACAAATTTTTATGATGGATGTGATTCAAATGGCAGAAAAAGAAAGAAGAGTCGGCACAATTTCAAGAGGTATCCGTTGCCCCATAATCCGTGAAGGTAACAATCTTGCAAAGATTGTTTCTGATAGCGTTTTGGAAGCGGCAGAATATGAAGGCTTTGCACTTCGTGACAGAGATGTTATTTCTGTTACAGAGTCTATTGTTGCAAGGGCACAGGGTAACTATGCCGATATTGATGATATTGCCCGAGATGTTAAGGCAAAGCTTGGCGGAGAAACAATCGGCGTTATTTTCCCCATTCTTTCACGTAACCGATTTGCTATATGCTTAAAGGGATTTGCAAAGGCTGCTAAGAAAATCGTTCTTATGCTCAGTTATCCTTCTGACGAAGTTGGTAATGAGCTTATAAGTATAGATAAAATTGATGAGGCAGGCGTTAACCCCTACAGTGATGTTCTTTCTCTTGAGCGTTATCGTGAGCTTTTCGGAGAAAACAAGCACGAATTTACAGGCGTTGACTATGTAGAATATTACGGTGATTTAATCCGTGAGTGCGGCTGTGAGGTGGAGATTGTTTTTGCAAATCAGGCAAAGACTATTCTTGACTACACAGACTGCGTTATTAACTGTGATATTCATACACGTGCGCGTACAAAGCGCATTTTAAAGGCGGCAGGGGCAAAGGTTGTCTGCGGTCTTGACGATATACTCACTTCGTCTGTAAATGGCAGCGGTTATAATGAAAAATACGGACTTTTGGGTTCAAACAAATCTACAGAGGAGAAAATCAAGCTTTTCCCGAGAGAATGTAAGGACCTTGTTCTTGAAATTCAGAAAAATATACTTGATGCTACAGGCAAGCACGTTGAGGTTATGGTATACGGTGACGGTGCATTCAAAGACCCGCAGGGTAAGATTTGGGAGCTTGCTGACCCCGTTGTTTCACCTGCATTTACAGACGGTCTTGTAGGAACACCCAATGAGCTTAAGCTTAAGTACCTTGCAGACAACGATTACAAGGACTTGTCGGGTGAGGCGCTTAAAGAGGCAATTTCTGCAAGCATTAAGGCAAAGGAAGGAAACCTCGTAGGAAATATGGCTTCTCAGGGTACAACCCCACGTCAGCTTACAGCCCTTATCGGCTCGCTTTGTGGCCTTACAAGTGGCTCAGGCGATAAGGGAACACCGGTTGTTCTCGTTCAGGGCTATTTTGATAACTACACCAATTAAAACCGGCTGACAAGGTCAGCCTTTCGAAAAAGAAGTTTTGCAAGCAAAACATTCTCTTTCGAGGTAAGGGCTTTTGCTCGCGCGGCACTCACCGTGCCAGCCCTTTATAGGAGTCAAAACCGATGTACACGCCCCCGGTTTTGACGGATTTTACGTCAAGGGAGCGCCCTTGACAATCCCCTAAATGTAAAAAACCTGCCGAGTGGCAGGTTTTTTTGTTTGTCATTTAATGATAGAAAGTAAATATGCTCCCAATACAACCATAGAGCAGATATACAGTGCCGCAGTGAAAATGAGCCTTAGCTGCGGCTTTTTCTTTTGCTTTTTTAAAATCGGGGAATAGAGGTTTTTTACATATGTGTCCACAATTCGCTGTGCCTCGGCGACGGCAGCGGATTCATCGGGGCAGGAGGCTTCATCCTTTAATATAAAAATTGCCTGCTCAATACGCGGCGAGTCTATGTTATTTAACACCACAATTTTCCGCGTGTTATTCTTCATACAAATCAGCTCCTTTTTTACGATTATTGACACAAATGAAACCTCTTATACAAAAATCTACCAAAGGGGATTGTCAAGGGCTTGCCCTTGTTATCCTATATGTGCGGCAAGAACGGTTAAATCATCAGTGGGGTCTTGGTGTGAAATTTCCTTTGCGTGCTTTAAAATCATTTGCGCAAGTGCCTCAGGCTCATTCCCGTCAAAGGCTTCTATCATATTTTTTATCCACGGCAGGCGGCTTGTTTCAGAGCTGCTTATTCCGTCAGAAACGAGCACCACCATACTGCCACGCTCTGACGGGATTGAATAAACAGAGGTATCCCCCGGGACAAAGGAGCCTGCGGGAAGAGAGTCGGGCGCAATATGCGTTGTTTCCTTGCTCGTTTTTGCATAGCTTCCTGCGCCACCGCATTTATAAAGACGGGAGGTACCGTCATCAAGGCTGATAAGACATAAATCTATTGCGGCAAGTGTTCCCGAAAAGGCACAAAGCAGCATAGAATTTATTATATTGATAGCACTTTGCGCATCAATTCCTGCCCCCAGCAGACGCATCAAAAGGCGTGCACAGCAACGGCTTTCCTCACGTGCTATTTCGCCACTTCCCATTCCGTCGCATAAAATAAGGGCGTAGGTGTGTCTGTCTACAAGGGAGTAAAGTGCATAATCCCCGCTTACTTTTTTATTTGCTTTAATTGCACTTGCAACGGCAGTAGTAATTGAGAAAGACGGCTTTACAACATATGTACACGTGCAATCGGGGCAGGAGCGAATTCCCGTGCGGACAAAAGGCATTCCCAAGGAATTTTCAAGCACCTTGCAAACGGCACTTTCACATCTGCCGAAGCCTCCGCATTCCTCGA
>JAZRQT010000053.1:0-5706 GCA_045650105.1 Clostridia bacterium
GAAGGCTATCTACACTGAGGATAAGTCACTTGAACTTAGAAAGAGCCACGATAATCCTTATATCAAGGAGCTTTATAAGGAATATCTTGGTGAGCCTTGCGGACATAAGTCACACGAATTGCTCCACACTCACTATGTTGCACGTGACAGACACTAAAATTTAAATTAAGCTTTAAAAAAGGCGGTAGCTGATAAGCTACCGCCTTTTAGATTGTTATAAAAAGAGGGTGCAAGAAAACTGGTTTCTTGCACCCTTTAGCACTACTTGGGCGAAGAGAAAATAGTGCAGAACGGACAAGCAGTCAGGGCACATCCATTGACGAAGATTTTTTGCAAAGCAAAAAATCCACCATCACTTCGAACTTCGCATTTCGCATTTCGAATTTGTTATAGTGCCACCTTTTTGCGGTCTGTGCATTTTATCACAGCCCAACATTATTTCTCGTCCTTGTAAATCTCCTTAAAATACTTATATGTGTCAACCTTTAATTCGCCGCAGGCATCTTCATCGCAGGCAATAATTCCGCACGGATGAAGCTGAAGTGCGCTGATTGTCCAAGCGTGGTCTACACCGCCCTCAACACAGTGGCGAAGAGCACGTGCCTTGTTATGACCGCTTATAAGAAGAAGAACCTTCTTAGAGTCGCATACAGTGCCTACACCAACGGAAAGAGCCGTCTTGGGCACCTTGTTGGGGTCATTATCAAAGAAACGTGAGTTTGCAATAAGTGTATCCTGAGTGAGTCCACGTACACCTGTGCGTGATGTAAGAGATGTAAAAGGCTCATTAAATGCAATATGTCCGTCTACACCGCTGCCGCCGAGGAACAGGTCAATGCCGCCGTATGAAGCAATTTTGTCCTCATAACGCTGACATTCTGCCTCAAGGTCTTCTGCCATACCGTTAAGAATGTTTATGTTTTCCTTAGGAATATCAATATGGTTAAAGAAGTTGTCGTGCATAAAATACCAGTAGCTCTGGTCATGCTCTCTGGGCAGACCTACATACTCATCCATATTAAATGTTACAACATTCTTAAAGGTGATGTTGCCCGCCTTATTCATTTCAATAAGTCTTTTGTATACGCCAAGCGGTGATGAACCGGTGGGAAGACCAAGTATAAAGGGACGATCCTCCTTATGGTTATTAATCGCATCGGCAATATGCTGCGCCGCCCAGGCGCACATTTCGTCATAGTTGTCTTTGATGATAAGCTTCATTAAAATCACTCTCCAAATTATGTTGTTGGGATTTCTCCAAAGTTATTATACAATTTCTATAGCAATTTGTCTAGTGGTTTTTAATGTATTTTCAAATAATTTAATGCTTGCTGTTTTTCTGTGATTAACATTTCGGATATCTCTGTAATAATATATACAGAGGTGTTTTCATTATGAATATTAAACGACTTATTATTATCGGCGGAGATTCAAGAATAGATTATCTTTTAAAAGCGCTTTGTGATGAAGGATACGATGCGGTGCGTTTTGACGGCAGTGAGCCTCTTAAAAAGGCTCTTGATAAAAGTGATGCAGTCATATTAGGTCTCCCTTGCAGCAGAGATGACAAGAGTGTTGATGCGCCTGACCTTAGTGAAGAGGTCCTGTTTAAGGATTTGTGTAAAATGATGGGAAGCGGAAAGCTCCTTTTAGCAGGTAAAATGTCGCAGGCGGTAAAGGCAGTGGCTGATGTCTTTTCGGTTAGATGGGTGGATTATTTCCAGAGAGATGAATTTGAAATTCTTAACGCTGTTCCTACTGCAGAGGGTGCAATTCAGATAGCAATGGAAGAACTGCCCATAACAATACACGGCGCAAATATTGTTGTGACAGGCTTTGGTAAGGTAGCAAAACCACTTTGTCTTCTTCTTAAAAATATGGGCGCAAACGTGACTGTATGTGCACGCAAAAGCTCTGCACGTGCAGAGGCACGAAGTCTTGGTCTTGCGGCAACCGATTTTTCGTATTTTAATGAATGTATAGAGGGCGCAGATGTGGTTTATAACACTGTTCCTGCCGTAATAATAAGACGTGAAAATCTTTTATCGGCAAAAAATACGCTGATAATTGACCTCGCATCAAAGCCGGGCGGAGTTGATATGGAAGCGGCGCTCGATTTAGGTGTCAAGGTAATATGGGCGCTGGGTCTTCCGGGAAAAGTCGCTCCGGTAACTGCGGGTAATATCATAAAGGAAACAGTATGTAATATTTTTAGTGAGTTAGGTGAATAGATATGGATGAACGTACTGTCAGGTTGGGATTTGCATTTACCGGCTCCTTTTGTACTATGAGAGTTGTTACGGATACACTGCGCAAGGTAAAGGAAAAGGGGTATGACATTTTTCCCATTATGAGCGAAACAGTGTATTCTACAGATACACGCTTTGGTAAATGCACAGATTTTAATGATGAAATAGAGGGCATCTGCGGCAGAAAAATTATTTCAACAATTCCTGCGGCAGAGCCTATCGGTCCTAAAAAACTTATAGATGCCCTTGTTATTGCCCCGTGTACGGGAAATACGCTCGGGAAAATAGCGCAGGGGATATATGACGGATGCGTACCGCTTGCAACAAAGGCGGCGCTCAGGAATAACTGCCCGATAATTATTGCGCCGTCAACCAATGACGGTCTTGGTGCAAGTGCGAAAAATATAGGCTTGCTTCTTAATACAAAAAATATCTTTTTTGTTCCGTTTGGTCAGGATGACCCTGTAGGAAAGCAAAATTCCCTTGTGGCAAAGTGGGATTTACTTGTCCCTGCGATTGAAAGTGCGCTTAAAGGTGAACAACTTCAACCGATATTAAAGTGATATATAGGCGGATGCAGGCATCCGCCTATAAAATATGAAAAAAATTCATATTTTACTTGACTTTACCGCTTTACCGTGGTAAAATACTAAAGCGAAACGAATTATAAGGAATGATATGCGTTATGATGCTTGATGAAAACATTTTAAAAACTGAAGAAAGAATTATGTATGCACTGCGCTTCCTGTACCATAAGAGCGGCTATGCTCCGTTTAAAATGAGCCGTTTTGAAGAGTATGATATGTATGTGCGCAATAAAAATTTTATGGGGGGAAGTAAGATAGTTTCCTTTACTGATTTAAGCGGCAGACTTCTTGCACTAAAGCCTGATGTAACCCTTTCCATAATAAAGAATTACAAAAAAAACGGCGGTGTCAGCAAGGTTTATTATAACGAGAATGTTTATCGCCCCGACAATGCAACGCACGAAATAAAAGAGATTATGCAGTCTGGTATAGAGTGTATGGGCGATATAGGTGCCGTTGAGGAGTGTGAGGTGCTTCTCCTTGCTATAAAGAGCCTTGAGGCAATAAGTGAAAACTACATTCTTGACATTTCATCTGTGGGAATAGTTACAGGACTATTAAATGCCGCAGGTGTAAATGAAAATGTTAAAAAGAGCATTATAAAGCTTCTCGGTGCAAAGAACAGTGCCGCTCTGCGCACCCTTTGCGAAGAAAACGGTGTGGGAAGTGCAATAACTGATATTATGATTAAGCTTTGCGAAATTTCAGGCAATGCACAAACTGCAATAGAAGCACTTGAAAAGCTATGTATTAACCGTGAAATGATGGATGCGCTTTCTGATTTAAAGGCGCTCGTTTCATCAATTTCAAAATACGGCAAGGCAGAGAATGTACAGCTTGATTTTTCAATTATAGATGATACGAACTATTATAACGGAGTAGTTTTCAGGGGATATGTTGATAAGCTCCCCGGAAGTGTCCTTTCAGGCGGAAGATATGACAATCTTCTTAAGGCTATGGGTAAAGAGGGCGGCGCAATAGGCTTTGCTGTTTACTCCGATATGCTTGAGCGTATTGATGAAAAACAAAAAGAGTTTGACTGTGACGCACTCCTCGTTTATAATGATGAGGTGGATGTGTGCGATGTTCTGCGTGCGGCAGAGGAGCTTAAAAAAGAAAATCTGTCTGTAAATATACAAAAGAACACACAATCACAGCTTCGTGCTAAAAAGGTGTACAAGGTCGTAAAAGGGGGCGAAGTTTTAAATGGATAAGCTTCTTAACATTGCACTTCCCAAGGGCAGACTTGGTGAAAAGGTATATGATATTTTTGAAAAGGCAGGCTACGGATGCCCTGCAATACACGAAAACAACAGAAAGCTCATTTTTGAAAACGAGGAAAACGGAGTAAGATATTTTTGGGTAAAGCCGTCTGACGTTGCTATATATGTTGAAAGAGGGGCGGCAGATATAGGCGTTGCAGGAAAGGATATTCTGCTCGAGTATAACCCCGATGTTTACGAGCTTAGTGACCTTAAAATGGGAAAGTGCCGTATGGCGGTAGCAGGTATGGAGGGTTTTTTTGATAATCCTGAAAGAACACTTCGTGTTGCGACAAAGTTCCCGAATATTACAAAGAAATACTACAGTTCATTAAGCCGTGAGATTGATATTATAAAGCTTAACGGCTCTATAGAAATTGCGCCGATACTGGGACTTTCAGATGTTATTGTGGATATTGTTGAAACGGGGACAACCCTTAAAGAAAATAATCTTCGCCCGTTTGAAACAATAGTACCGATAAGTGCACGCCTTATATCCAACAAGGTCAGCTATAAGTTCAAAAATAAAATGATAAGCGCCATTAAGGATGCAATAGACGAATATATCGGAGGAAACTATGATTAAGATATACGATTATGATAAATTGAGCATTGACGATATTTTTGCAAGAGAGGAAGAGGATACCTCCCGCCTTGAAAATACCGTTTCAGAGATAATTGAAAATGTACGAAAAAACGGGGACAGTGCCCTCAGGGAATATGCTGATAAGTTTGACGGCGGTGCGCCCGAGTGCCTCGAGGTAACTACGCAGGAAATTGAGGACGCATTTAAAACCGTTTCGCCTGAACTTATTGAAATTATGCAGAAGGCGGCAAAAAATATCGAAAACTTCCACAAGCGTCAAATCCGTCAGAGCTTTATTATAAGTGAGGAGGACGGTGCTATCTGCGGACAGAAGATTATCCCGATTGAAAAAGCGGGTCTTTACGTTCCGGGCGGTACGGCGGCATATCCTTCAAGCGTACTTATGAACTCAATTCCCGCAAAGCTTGCAGGCTGCAGTGAAATAGTAATTACAACACCTGCCAAGGGCGGCAAGGTTAACCCCGTAATTCTTGCGGCGGCAAAAATCGGGGGCGTGGGCAGAATTTTCAAGGTAGGCGGTGCGCAGGCAATTGCGGCGCTTGCCTTTGGCACAGAGAGTGTGCCCAAGGTTGACAAAATTGTAGGACCCGGAAATGCCTTTGTAGCAGAGGCGAAAAAGCAGGTTTTCGGCAAGGTTTCAATTGATATGATTGCAGGACCGAGTGAAATTCTTGTAATTGCCGATGAAAAAAGTAATCCGTCTTTTGTTGCGGCAGACTTGCTTTCTCAGGCAGAACATGATAAAATGGCAAGTGCGGTTCTTGTAACACAGAGCCGCTCACTTGCAGAGAAGGTAGCAGACGAGCTTGAAGTGCAAATCCCGCTTCTTGAGCGCAGTGATATTGCAAGGACAAGTATTGACAATAACGGAAAAATAATAATTGTAAATGATATAGAAACGGCAGTAATTGCCGCAAATGAAATTGCACCCGAGCATCTTGAACTGTGCCTTGATAATCCTTTTGATTATCTTGACAAGATTAAGAACGCAGGCTCCGTAT
>JAZRQT010000054.1:0-8400 GCA_045650105.1 Clostridia bacterium
TGCATACTGGAGGTAAGGCTTTTTAATAAAAACAAAATGCCGTGTAATGCACCGAAGGCGAGAGTGCTTCTTTGGGTAATAGCATTTGTATTCGTATTTTTTACATTTTTTCCTCCGATATTTCCGCTTTTTAAAGACCCTATAAGCGGAATGTACGGGATAGCAAGATAAAGAATAGTTATTCCTGACTTCCCAGCATAATGCTGATGCGCCGTGAGGAACCGTCACGCTTAAAATCAACGGTTATTGTTTCGCCACTTTGACGTTTGTACAGCTCTTCCCGAAGGGCAAGCATCGTGCTTACAGGAACAAAATTGATGGCGGTTATAATATCGCCGTATCTTATCCCTGCAGAAAAGGCAGGTCCCTGACTGTCAAGCTTTGCAACAAAAAGACCGTTTTCAATATCGGAGGATTGCCCTAAATATCTTGCCGCCGCAGGAGTATAGGCATAGAGACCGAGGTAGGGGGTGCGAAACTGCCCGACATTACGCAACCTTTCGATTATAGGAGTACATATATTTATGGGAACGGCAAAGCCCATTCCTTCGGCAGTACTTACCTTTATTGTGTTTATGCCTACAACCTCGCCGCTGCTGTTAAGGAGCGGCCCTCCGCTGTTTCCCGGGTTTATGGAGGCATCTGTCTGGATAAGGTCCTCCATATAAAAGGACTCACCGTTATCATTTTCAATATTAATGCTTCTGCCGACGGCACTTATTATTCCTGCGGTGACAGTGCGCTCAAACTGCATACTGAGAGGATTGCCTATAGCAACAACGCTTTCTCCCACACGTACCTTTTTAGCATCGCCTAATTTGGAGGAGGAGTATCCTTTGCCGTCTATCTTAACAACGGCAAGGTCAAGGGCGCTATTACTCCACACAGTTTTTCCTTCGGTGGTTTTTCCGTTATGCAGTGTTACCACTATGCGGGAGGGGCGTGCCCCTATAACGTGATGATTTGTTATTATATATCCGTCACTACTTACCATAACACCGCTTCCCATATACCAGGAGGTTTCTTTGGCAGAAGTCTTGGAAGGGTCTGCACTGGATATGCCCACCACACTTTTTAATGCATTTTCAAGCATATCTTCCCTCGAAAGCAGAAGTGGAGCAGAGCCATATGTGTCAAAATCACTCTTTACAGAAAGGGGAGAGGCATTATTCTCGTTACCCTGCTCTTTTTTACTCCCTATAAGTGAATAGGTGCTGCCAAACCCTATTAAAACAACAGCTATAATAATTGTGCATATTAAAACTGCAACAAATTTTTTGAGCACACCCTTCATATAAAAAATCTCCTCTCGAAAACATCTTAGTAATATGTTTTCCAAAAGAGGAGATTTTATTGTAAATTTTATGAAATTTCAGTAAGAAGTGCTACAGCACGTGCCTCAATACCCTCACCACGGCCGGTAAAGCCCATATGTTCATTTGATTTTGCCTTAACACTGACGTAGGAGAGGTCAATATCCATTGCCTTTGCAAGATTTTTCCGCATACTTTCAATAAAGGGAGCCATTTTAGGTGCCTGTGCAATAATGGTTGTATCAATATTTCCTATTTCAAAGCCTGCCTGACGCACTTTTTGTGCCGCCTTTTCAAGAAGGAGCATACTTGATATTCCCCGGAACTTTTCATCGGTATCGGGGAAGTGTGTGCCGATGTCCCCAAGCGCCGCCGCACCAAAAAGTGCATCTATAACTGCGTGAATAAGAACATCTGCATCACTGTGCCCTAAAAGCCCTTTTTCATAGTCAATATGTGTGCCACCGATTATAAGGTCGCGCCCCGAAGTTAAGCGATGTGTGTCAAACCCCGTTCCTATTCTCATAGAAGATTGCCCCTTTCTTCCTTCTCTGTCAAGAAGTAACTGACGTGCCGTAATGATATCCTCCGGCGTAGTAAGCTTGATATTTTCATAACTTCCCAAAACGGTTTTAATCTTTAGTCCTGCTTTTTCAGCAACGGCGCAGTCATCGGTTTCTCCATATCCGTATTTTTCGTAAGCCTTTTTTATAAGCTCTTTATTAAAGGCTTGCGGGGTTTGTATAGCGCCACAGAGCGAGCGCTCAACAGTAGAGGAAATCATTGCGTCAGGGGTAAGCTTTTTTATCGTATCCTTTGGCGTAACAACGGGGGCACTGCCACCATAGGAAATGCACGCATCAAGGGTGTTTTGTATAATATCTTCTGTTATGAGGGCACGTGCGCCGTCGTGTATCATCACAAATTCGCTTTCTGCGCATACGATGCCCGAAAAGGAGCTTTCCCCACGTTTTTTTCCGCCCTGCACTATTTTTACACTAAGGTTATGTAGTTTCATTTCCTCATCAAGAATATTCATATTTTTTTCTGATGACACAAGGATGATTTCATCAAAAAAGCCGCACCTTGAAAAAACATTTACAGTGCGTGCAATTACACTCATCCCCAAAAGGGGGAGGAGCATTTTATCGCTTTTCATTCTGGTTGAATTGCCGGCGGCAACGATTATTGCCGCAACAGTGTGATTATTGTACATAACTCTTCCATTCTCCAAATAAGGACTGTAAAAAACGCCGTTTTTTACAGTCCCTTAATTTTGTTCTAATATAGGAATTTGCGTATTTTTTCGCGAGCAACATTTGTCAGTTTTAAATATAGTTGGGACGCAAAGTGGGTGAAGCGGCACGCTTCTTTTTTATGCTTCGCCCTTTGTAAGCTCCTCATCAATCATATCATAGAGCTGATTTTCAACAGCGGCGTGGTCAGTACCTGTAGCAACTACAATCTCACTTATAAGGATTTGCTTTGCATTGCTGAGCATCTTTTTCTCACCCGTGCTCAGCCCCTTTTGACGGTCCCTGAGCATAAGACTTTTTACAACGGCGGCAACCTCAAATATATCACCACTTTTTATCCTGACCATATTTTCACGAAAGCGCTTACTCCAGTTCTGGATGACATCTGTTTGCACTGTGCGAAATTCACGCAGTACACTTTGTGCCATACTCTTATCTATGACGTCACGCATACCGACTTGCGCTGCGGTATCCATTGGCACCATAACCTTTATATCACCGATAGGCATACGCATAACATAGTAAGATTGAGTCTTACCCAGAACCTCTTTATTTTCAATCCCTTCAATGACGCCTGCGCCATGCATTGGATACACAACGCTGTCACCTATTTTGTACATGGTACGCCTCCGCTTCTCAAATTCCTGATATTATTATACCACTTTTGAAGAATTTTGTCAAAGAGTTATTTTTTGTATTTTTCCGCTATACATTTATTAACTTCTGCGCCTATAAAAAGGATATATATGCAAAAGAACAGCCACAGCATAAAAAATACCATCACAGAAAGACTTCCGTAAAGATAGGAGTAATCAGAAAGATTTTCATAATAATATGAAAATACATAAGAAAATCCTACCCAGCCAATGCCACTTAAAAGTGCGCCCGGAATTTGTGTCAGTGCGCTTCCTCGCCTTCCCGGAACTAAAATATACATTAAAAGAAAGAATAAACTGAGCACTGCTACGCCTACAATCATCCGAAGGCTCATAACAATAACTGCAAGACCAAATGCCGCAGGAAATATTTTTAAAAGCCCTTCAGTAATAGTATTGCCAAAAACAAAAATTCCCAAACACAGTAAAAGCAATACCATAATAAAAAGTGTATAAAGCATACTCATAACCCTTACAGCAAGGTAACTTTTAGTGCCGTTAGCGTTATAAACTTTGCTAAGCCCACGTGTCAGCGAAAAAACGCCAATGGATGCCGCCCACAGAGTTGAAACCGCCGTAATAGAAATTACGGCGGCGCCACTTTTTTCATATGTTTCCTGTGCAAAGGATGAAACTAAATCCTTTGCACCTGCCGGAAAGACTGCAACCATCTGATTAATTAAATCATTCTGGGTAATCGGCAGGAATTTTACAATGCTTATCAGCATCATTATAAAAGGTATAAATGATATTGTCACAAAAAATGCCGTTTGTGCAGAATACGCACCTACATTATCTTTTATAGTTCCGCTTATAACATCAAGCACAAATTTAACAAATTTTTTAATAACATCCACCCCTCAAAGATTAGTCTTCTTTTTCATCCTCTTCCTGAGAAGTTTGGGTTACCTCGATAACAGCCTCCACCACACGGTTGCTGTCTGTTTTTGTTATGGTAACGATGAGGTTTTCATATTCAAAGGAGTCTCCCTCGTCAGGAATTTTTTCAAGTGTATGTGCGGCAAATCCGCTCACTGTTGTAATATCTGAATCCTCGTCAATATCCTCAAGAGCAAAAAATTCAAAAAATTTATCTATGCCTGTACTTCCTAGCGCTCTGTATTTTCCATCTGAAATCTCAACAATTTCTTCAACAACCTCATCGTGCTCATCATATATCTCGCCGACAAGGGATTCAAGCACGTCTTCAAGAGTAACAATGCCCTCTGTTCCGCCATATTCGTCGTTTACTACAACCATATGACACTTGCTTTCCTGAAAAAGCTTTAAAAGCCTTGATATTTTCATTGAAGAGAAAATAAATTTCACGGGACGGATAAGAGAAGAAACAGGTTTGTCCCCTTCGTTATAAAAATCCTTCTGATATAAAATGCCGACAATACTGTCAAGGTTTTCCTCATAAACAGGCAGACGTGAAAATTCCGTTTCTGCAAAAATTTCGGCAATGCGTTCTCTGTCCCAGGTAATATCCACTGCCGCAACGTCAACACGTGGCGTAAGAATATCATTAACATCAAGGTCGCTGAACTTAATTACATTTTTTATAAGCTCACTTTCCTGTTCGTCAATTTCGCCGTCACTTGCCGCTTCTTCAACAACGGTGATGATTTCATCCTCGGTAACGGATGCCTCCTCCTCCGCTTTAAGAAGTCTTAATATAAAATTCTGCCACACATTGAATATTGCAGTAATTGGTGTAAGAAGCTTTACAAGCATTGAAAGCGAGCTAACTACAGACTTGGCAAAGGTTTCAGGGGTGCGCTTTGCAATCGTTTTTGGTGTTATTTCCCCAAAAATAAGAACCGCAAGAGTCATCACAGCTGTTGAAATTGTAACAGCCAGTTCTTCGTTCTCAATAAGATGTGTGAAAAGCACCGTTGCAAGAGATGTTGCAACTATGTTTACAATATTATTACCTATAAGTATTGTAGAAATCAGCTTTTCATAATTTTCGCTCAGCCTCAGAACCCGGCGTGCTTTGCCTGCGGTATCTTCCGCCTCGCTCTTCATTCTCATTCTGTTGTACGACGCAAACGCCGTCTCCGATGCGCTGAAATATGCTGATAATAAAACAAGTATAATCAGTGCAAACACGTACATAGGGACTCCGTCCATTAGGACTATCACTCCTTCAAAATGTATAAAATTTGCGGGAGGGAAATTATTCCATAAAACTCCCACTGTAAATTATTATACCATATATTCTGTGTTTGTCAAATGTTATTGAATATCTGAAAACGGGAAAACTTCTTTTTTTACAGGAAATAGCTTCTTCTGAAATCTTTGGGCGAAAAACCGGTGTGCTTTTTAAAGCAATATGAAAAATAGCTTTGTGAATTAAATCCGCACCGTGTTGATATATCGGTTAAGGACATATCTGTGCCCGCAAGCAGGTCACGTGCGACGGATATACGGTAGTTAGTGATATATTCCCCCGGAGTTATATTAAATTCTTTTTTAAACAGCTTATATAAATACGACTCGCTGGTAAAGCAGGCATCCGCCACGCTTTTAGTGGAAATATTGTTTGAATAGTTATTTTTTATAAATGTTTTTGCCTGCAATGTTGATGTGGCGCAGTGCGTCCTGTCACGAATGAGCGAGCGCAGAAATAAAAGCAGCTCGGCAGAAGCGGATATATTATCAAACTCATTGGTTGAATAAAGATGACGGGAAAGAGATTTAAGGGTGTCTTCAATATTTTTATCATTGACAGCATAGAAGAAAGGCTCAATTTTTTCAAATTCATTTATAAGGCACTCATCTGAAAGTGTAAAATGAATAAATCTGCACGTAAACGGAAGGTGACTGTAACGGATATCACCCGGTTTTGCAAAAAGTATATGTCCCTTTTTTATTGTATACTCGATACCGTTTAAGACAGAAATTCCGCCGTCCTCAAAGTAGTATTCAAGCTCGTATTTTTGTACTGTTCTGGGAGGTGTTGCGGTAAGGGAGGAAAGATGCCTTCCGCTGTCAAATGTGCCTGCTGTTAAAATATCGGGTAAATTAAGTTTCATTTCAGCCTCCAGGATAGGATTTTTAAAAAATATAATAATATTTTGATAGATTTTATGCATGACAAATGATACTATGAGTATAGTTATATAATTATTATATAATAGAAATTTTAAAAAATCAACATATAAACATAGAAAAATGGTGCAGAAATGAAGGGGCTAAAAAATGAAATCATTTAAATTAAGTTTAGGAAAAAACGGGGGAGTGGCAGAATTTTCCCTGACAGATGAAAAAGGGCTTTGTATAAAGGTTACGGAAAATAATGAAGAATATATTCTTTCCCTCAAAGACGGAGTATATATAGACAGAAAATACTATGACGGCGGTGCATATCAGAGAGGATCGCACTTTTGCAAAGCTTTTTATAAGGATGCATATACTAAGATAAACGGAAATGTTTTTGAGGTTTTGGCAAACCCCGTAAGTGAAATTAGCGGAGAATACATAGATGACATTTTAATAACTAACCGTTTTACTGTGTGTGAAGAAACACCCTCGATTATTCAGGAAACCTTTTATACTTTGAAAAATAAAAGGTATGATGCAAGTCATTGCGTGGGGCATATTGATATCAGCGAAAATGAATTTACCGTTGCATGCAGTAAAGATGGCGAAATTACCACACAAATTGCTGATTTGCCGTATAATATAGCACACCCCTGCGAAATGGTGCTTAAAAATGATAGAAAGACTATGCGCATAAAAGGCGGATTTGTTTACCTTGAAAATACCATTGTGGACGCGCACGTTTATTTTATCAATTATAATGATGACTTGTCATATTACAGCGAGGAAAATCCCATTTACACTACGTATACCTTTGGCGATGCTGAGGCAAAAGAATTTCCCATAAAGAAGAAACATGCAGAAAATAAAGAAGAAACGTTCGATATTAAGGCAGGGGCGCTTAACGCAACTATTGTGCACAGAGAAAATACGGTTGCCTTTTGGGATGGAGAAAAGGAAAGATCCGTTTGTGCAATGCTCCTCCGCAATGTTTCTACGGGGGAAGAGATTTTTGTTGATACCCTTTCTATATGGCAAAGCACACAAATTATCAGACAGGAAAACGGAGCAAAAATTATTTTAAAAAATCCTGAAAACGGAAAGCTTGATGGAATATCGCTCATAATATGTGCCCGGTGCATTGATGAGGAAAATAAAATTGAATGGAGTGTGGAGGTTAACAATACCTCTTTGGAATATTCACTTATCTGGTGTACATATCCGCGTCTTCATATCAGGGGAGAAGAGGTTTTTGATTTATTTGTCCCCGAATTTGGCGGTACAGTACGCGAAAAATTTAATGCTACAGATAATTACGAGGGCGGTGCATATCCATCGGGATTTCGTTATCCGATGCCTTATTATGCACTGTATACTAAAGAGCAACACGGTGGAATATATTTTGCCGTTCACGATAAAGACGGTGCGTTAAAGGATTTTCATGCGGCAAGCTCGCAAAACGGGAATGTACGGTTAAACTGCCGATATCACGCACAAAACTTAGGAGAGGCATCAAATTCTCAAAAGCTTCCCGGAAAGGCAGTATGGCAGTGCTTTGACGGCGATTGGTTTGATGCCGCTGAAATTTACAAAGAATTCGTAGAGGCAGAATGTGACTGGGATGTAAATATAAAAGATAAAAAAACGCCTGAGTGGATGAAAGAACTTCCATTCTGGGTTATGGACTGGGTACCGTATGACCCTGAAAGCGGTGAGGTATTGCCGACTAATCTCAGGAGTGACAATCCTGACGCAGATATTGATGAATGGTATAAAAACCCGATTAAACTAAGAAAAGAATTAGGTGTTCCAATTGGTTATCACGTGTATAACTGGCATCAGATTCCGTTCAATAACGATTATCCGCACTTTATGCCCGCAAAAGAGAGATTTGTGAAAGCACTTCCTGTATTAAAGGAAAACGGTGTGCGGGTTATGCCCTATATAAATGCACTTTTGTGGGATAATCAGGATAAGGGTGACGAGAATTTTGAATTTGAGGAGTTTGGCAGACCGGGTGCAGTTAAAACGGAAAATGGCGAAGTGGCAATCCTTACATATGAGGCAAGAAAGAAAAACGGAGAAAAAGTTGAGCTTTCGCCGATGTGTCCGTCATATCAGTTGTGG
>JAZRQT010000055.1:0-1549 GCA_045650105.1 Clostridia bacterium
AAGATACAATTCAGTTGTTAAGTCCGTTACAGAAAATCTTGATAAGTTTGAGCTTGGCGTTGCACTCGGCAACCTTTATGACTTTATCTGGGATGAACTGTGCGACTGGTATATTGAGCTTGTAAAGCCCCGTCTTTACGGCGAAAACAGTGAAAGTAAGCTTGACGCACAGCGTACACTTTGCTATGTCCTTTCAGGCATTCTGAAGCTTTTGCATCCGTTTATGCCCTTTATTACAGAGGAAATTTTCTGTGCTCTTCCCACGGGTGAGGAAACTATTATGACCTCACAGTGGCCACTTTATACAGATACACTTTCCTTCCCCGAGGAGGAGAAGAAGATGTCTGTTATATGCGACGCTATAAAGAGCGTACGTAATATCAGAACAGAAATGAATGTTCCCCCGTCAAGAAAGGCAAGTATGTTTATCGTAACCGAGGATAAGGCGCTTTTTGAAAGCGGTACTCTCTTCTACGAAAAGCTTGCAGGCGCAAAGGATGTTACCGTAACAGACAGTGAGGCAGGTATCCCTGAGGGCAGTGTAAGCGTTATTGTTGAAGGTGCAAAGATATTTATTCCTATGGATGAGCTTATTGACACCGAAAAGGAAAAAGAACGTCTTACGAAGGAAAAGGAACGTCTCCAGGCTGAAATCGACAGAGTTGAAAAGAAGCTTTCCAATGAAGGCTTTGTGGCAAAGGCTCCTGCCAAGCTTATTGAAGAGGAAAAGGCAAAGGGCGTTAAGTATAAGGAAATGTACGAAAAGGTACTGGAAAGCTTATCAAAATTAAATGGCTAAGCAGGCTGAGCCTGCACTCACGTCGCACTCCGACTTTGTGTTAACATAGTTTCATGCGTCCTGAGTTTATGCAAATTATTATACACTAAAAAAGGATGCAGAATTTTTCTGCATCCTTTACTTAAAAAACGGCATTATATATTTAGAAGATTTTCACCAACGGTGAAAATTAACCTTCATTTCGCACTTCGCATTCCGCACTTCGAATTTATAGAAAGGATTTCTTTATGGTAATAGATTTTCACACACATTTATTCCCCGATAAAATTGCCGCACGTGCAATAGAAAAGCTTATGGAGGGGATTTTCCGCACTCAGGGTGCGCACGTCCTTCCTCCGCAAACAGACGGCACTATGTCGGGGCTTCTTTCATCAATGGAAAAGTCGGGCGTGGATTTAAGTGTTATTATGCCCATTGCAACCTCGCCCACACAGCACACCACTATTAATACCTTTGCAAAGGAAATAACAGATAACAAAAAAATTATTTCCTTTGGCAGTATTCATCCCATGCAAAACGATTGGGAGGAGGCGCTGGAACATATTGCTGAGCTTAAGCTCCCCGGAATAAAAATGCATCCTGAATTTCAGGAGTTTTATGTTGACGAGCCAATCATCCTTGATATCGTGAAAAAGTGTGAAAAGCTCAATCTTCTTGTTCTTTTCCACAGCGGTGCTGATATGGGGTATCATCCGCCCGTTCATTGCACGCCGCAAAGGCTGCGCACAGTTCTTGACAAAACGGGGTGCA
>JAZRQT010000056.1:0-3176 GCA_045650105.1 Clostridia bacterium
TATGGAATATGTTGAGGGAATTACCTTAAAGCAGTACTTAAGCGCAAAAGGCGTTCTTCAGTGGAAAGAAGCTGTGGACTATGCATCACAGATTTGCGCAGGACTTGAGCACGCACATAAAAAAGGCATTGTTCACAAAGACATAAAGCCTGAAAACATTATGATAACAAAAGAGGGAATTCTTAAAATCACTGATTTTGGTATTGCAAAGGCTGTAAATCAGGGAACAATAGCAACCGGCGGATTAACTATGGGAAGTGTTCACTATTTCTCGCCCGAACAGGCTAGAGGCAGCTTTGTTGACACAAAAACAGATCTTTATTCATTAGGTGTTCTCCTCTATGAAATGATAGCAGGAAGACTTCCCTTTGAGGGAGAGTCTGCTATAAGCGTTGCTATGCAGCACTTAGAAACTGAGCCTGCTCGTCCCTCTGTGTTTAATCCTTCTATTCCAAAATCATTGGAAACTGTTATTTTGAAGGCTATGAAAAAAGAACAGGCTGAGCGCTACCAGACCGCTACACAAATGCTTATCGACTTAAAGAAGGTTTATGTAGGCTCTGAAGTTCGTTACGGAACGAACGACGAATACACAAAGAAATTCGTTCCCGTAAACCCTGAAAATCAGGAGCAAAAATCAGCAGACAATAATAATTCAGGCGCTCCCGTAAGACGAAGCGGTGCTGCAAACGTTCCGCAAAAACGCGCAAAAGCGAGTGAAAAGAGCGGAAAATCAAAGAAAAAGAAAGGCGACGTTTTAGGTATAGTTACAGGAATTTGTGCAGGTATTGCAATTCTTGCAATCATTTTCCTTATCTACCTTTCAACCGCCGGCTCATCTGATGAATTGGTATGCCCCGTTCTGGAAGGATTAACATGCGAAGAAGCTTTAGAGAAAATTGATAAAATCAAAGGCTCAAAGCTTACATTAGTATATGAAGACGGAAGCGAAGTTTTGGCCACCGATGAGGGCATAATCGTTTCACAAAGCCCCGACGGCAGTAAAAAAATAAAAAATGATACAGAAATTACAGTTACTGTTGGTGATGAAGATGCAGACTTAAAAGATATTCCATCAGTTAAAAATATGATGGAAGCTCAGGCTATTTCATCTTTAGAAAAGGCAGGCTTTAAGGTTTCTATTTCACCTCAGGTCAGCGACGAAGTTCCCGAGGGCAGAGTTATAGGAACAAACCCCTCAGGTGCAGCTTATGAAGGCGCGATAATTACACTTTATGTAAGCACAGGAGAATCCTACAGAATCGTTCCCAACCTTTTGGGAAAAACCGAAGAAGAAGCAAAAGCACGTCTTGAAGATGCGGACTTAAAACTCGGTGAAGTTACTCAGGTTACAAGCTCAAAAGAAAAAGGAATAATTGTAAGCCAGTCACTGCAGGAAGGCGACAAGGTAAAGAAAAACAGAGCTGTGGATATTCCCATAAGCAACGGAAAAGGCGAGGCAACCCCCTCTCCGTCACCAAGCACAGAACCCACACCTGACGTTCCACCTGCAACAACACCAACATCAAAACCCACTTCTAACGTTATACCTGCCAATCCGGCAAGCTAAATTTACAAAGGACGGTTTTCACCTTAATGAATGGTACAATAATCAAAGGAATAGGCGGATTTTATTACGTCAGCACACCTGACGGAAATGTGTATTCATGCCGCGCAAGAGGAAAATTCAGAAAAGACGGAATAGTTCCTGTTGTGGGCGACAGCGTTTTGATAGATGTTACTGACGAAATTAAAAAGGAAGGATATGTTATAGAAATTCTTCCCCGCAAAAACTTTTTCATTCGCCCACCCGTTTCAAATATCGACACTCTATTAGTTACTTTTGCGGCTGCTGAGCCAGATCCCGCTCCTGAGCTTATTGATAAGCTCACAGTTACTGCAGTTGCTCAGAATGTTGAGTGCGCAATATGTATAAACAAGTGCGAGCTTAACCCTGAAAGGGCGGAAGAGCTGGCTTCTGAATATCGTTTGGCAGGCTTTGACGTTTTGGTATGCTCTGCTGTTTGCAGTAACGGGATAGCTGACCTAAAAGAGCTCTTAAAAGGTAAAATCACCGCCTTGGCAGGCAGCTCAGGCGTAGGAAAATCAAGCCTTTTAAACGCAATGGGTGAAAGTTTCAGCTTAAAAACAGGCTCTGTAAGCGACAAAATAAAAAGAGGAAAGCACACCACAAGACACGTTGAGCTTTTCCCTCTTTCTTTTGGAGGGTTTGTTTTTGACACCCCCGGTTTCGGCTCATTTGAAATTGAAAAGATGAAATCCAAAGACCTGGAAAAATTATTTCCTGAGATAGAAGAAAACTCTGGTCAGTGCCGATTCCCCGGCTGCAGCCATATCACCGAGCCTGATTGTTCGGTAAAAAATGCTCTCTCTGAGGGTAAAATCGGCAAAAACCGCTATGAAAGTTATTGTTCTCTTTACGCATCATTAAAAGATGTAAAAGACTGGGAACTTTAATGAGAAAGGAAAACGATATGATAAAATTATCACCATCAATACTTTCAGCAGATTTTTCACGTTTAGACGAACAAGTTGCAGAAATTGAAGAGGCAGGGGCACAATATCTTCATATTGATGTTATGGACGGCCATTTTGTCCCTAACATTTCTTTCGGTGCACCCATAATTAAAAGCTTAAGAAAAAATAGCAATTTGGTATTTGACGTGCATCTTATGATTTCTGACCCCTATAAATATATTGATGATTTTGCAAAAGCAGGTGCTGATATTATAACTTTTCACGTAAACTCAGAAAGCGACGTTCTAAAAACGCTTGAAAAAATTAAATCACATAATATAAAATGCGGACTTGCGGTTAACCCAGACATTTCTCTTGAAACCCTTTATTCATATAAGGATAAAATTGATATGGTGCTTATTATGTCAGTTTATGCAGGTTTTGGCGGTCAAAGTTATATTGATGATGTGAACGAAAAAATCAAAGCCGCCCGTGAATTTTTCGGACCCAGTATGGATATTGAAGTTGATGGTGGAATAAATCTTGAAAACAAAGATGTTCCCATATCCTTCGGCGCAAATATTATAGTTGCTGGAACTGCTGTTTTCGGTGCAGAGTCGCCGAAAGATGCGGTTACAAAGTTTTTAAAATAAGGGGCTGAAAGCTTGAAAGCACTTATCTTCTCCGGCGGAGATTTT
>JAZRQT010000057.1:0-2456 GCA_045650105.1 Clostridia bacterium
CGCCGCATCTGTGTGTATTCCTGCGTGCTACATAAAGCTTGCAAAAGAGTATGTAGGGGACAAAATGAAAATATGCACAGTAATAGGATTTCCAAATGGGTATTCGACTACAGAGGCAAAGTGCTTTGAAACGTGCAATGCAATAGCAAACGGCGCAGATGAAATTGATATGGTAATAAATGTGGGTATGGTCAAGGCAGGCGACTATGATTATGTCTACAGAGAAATAAAGGCAGTGCGGGAGGCTTCAAAGGGGAAAATCCTCAAGGTTATTATAGAGGCGTGTCTTCTTACTGATGAAGAAAAAATAAAGCTTTGCACTGTGGTTTCTGATGCAGGTGCCGATTTTATTAAAACCTCTACAGGCTTTTCAAGCGGCGGTGCAACCTTAGAAGATATAAAGCTTTTTAAAAAGCACGTTTCGCCGCAGACAAAGATAAAGGCGGCAGGCGGTATCCGCACGATGGAGGATGCACGTGCATTTATGGATGCAGGTGCAGACAGAATAGGTGCAAGTGCTATTATAAAAAACAGGGAGAAATAAAATGTACGAGCTTACCGACCCGAAAATAATTAAATATTTGTGCCAGAAATATGGGTTTTCTTTTGCAAAAAGTATGGGACAAAACTTCATTACCGATGCAAATGTGCCGCTCACTATGGCACAGAGTGCGACGGACGGGGCAGATGGGATTATAGAAATCGGCCCCGGCTTTGGTACACTTACAGCACCTCTTGCACTAAATGCAAAAAAGGTTATCTCGATAGAGCTTGACAAAAGACTGCAGAATGTCCTCGAAGAAACACTGGGCGGGTTTCAGAATGTTTCCTTTATATGGGAGGATTGTCTTAAGGTTAATCTTGGCGAGCTTATAAAAAACGAGTTTGACGGTATGAATGTCAGTGTTGCGGCAAATCTTCCGTATTATATCACAACACCTATTATAATGAATTTGCTTGAGGGTGGATTGCCGTTTAAAAAAATTGTGGTTATGATACAAAAAGAGGTTGCGCAAAGGCTTTGCGCCGCCCCCGCTACAAAGGACTACGGCGCAATAAGTGTAGCAACGCAGTATTATTCAAAACCGCAAATCATAATGAATGTTCCCTCTTCTTCGTTTATTCCTGCACCAAAGGTTGACAGTGCTGTTGTGTGTATGGATATTCTTGAAAAGCCGTCTGTTTCACCAAAGGACGAAAAGCTTTTCTTTAAGCTCATAAAGGCAGCATTTGCGCAAAGGCGCAAAACACTTGTAAATGCCCTTTCGGGCAGCGGTGCATTCGGCAGTAAGGAAGAAGTAGCACGAGTTGTAGAAAGTCAGGGCTTTTCGCCCACGGTAAGAGGCGAGGCACTTTCAATTGAAGATTTTTGCAGATTAAGCGATTGTTTTGCAGAAAATAGCGGCAGTTTTTAAACTGGCGCTATTTTTTTTAAAAAAACAGTAGACAAATGGCAAAATTTCGTATATAATGTTAAACAGGAAAAATTGTATTTTTGAAAGGAGAATTACGATGACAGATAACAAAAAAGTACTTAGCTGGCTTGAAGAAATGAAAGCTCTTTGTAAGCCTGCAAACGTAGTCTGGATTGACGGCAGCGAAGAGCAGCTGGAGGCACTTCGCGCAGAGGCAGTTTCAACAGGTGAAATGATAAAGCTTAACGAGGAGAAGCTCCCCGGATGCTACTATCACAGAACTGCTGAAAACGACGTAGCACGTGTAGAGGACAGAACCTTCATCTGTACAGAAACAGAGGAAGAGGCAGGTCCTATCAATAACTGGATGGCTCCCAAGGAAATGTATGCAAAGCTTAATGCGCTTTACGATGGCAGTATGGCTGGCAGAACAATGTATGTTATTCCTTATTCAATGGGTCCTGTTGGCTCACCCTTCTCAAAGATTGGTGTAGAGCTTACTGACAGTATCTACGTTGTTCTTAATATGGATATTATGACAAGAGTTGGTAATGATGTTCTCAAGGCTCTTGGCAGCGACGGAGATTTCGTTAAGTGTCTCCACGCTAAAAAGGACGTAAATCCTGATGAGAGATATATTGTACACTTCCCGCAGGATAACACAATTATGTCTGTAAACTCTGCTTACGGCGGAAATGTACTTCTCGGTAAGAAGTGCTTCGCCCTCAGAATTGCATCATATCAGGGTATGAAGGAAGGCTGGATGGCTGAGCATATGCTTATCCTCGGTCATGAAAATCCCCAGGGTGAGGTTAAGTACATCTGTGCTGCATTTCCCTCAGCTTGCGGTAAGACAAACCTTGCAATGCTTATTCCTCCCGAGTATCTTAAGGAGAAGGGCTATAAGGTTTGGACAATCGGTGATGATATTGCATGGCTCAGAATTGGGGAGGATGGCAGACTTTATGCTATCAATCCTGAAGCAGGATTCTTCGGAGTTGCTCCCGGAACAAGCGAAAAGACAAACTTCAACGCACTTGC
>JAZRQT010000058.1:0-9461 GCA_045650105.1 Clostridia bacterium
ACATGCACCGCAACCGATGCAATCATCGTTAATAATATAAGCCATTAGTTTACACCTCTTTTACGTGAATTATACTTACATTGTAGCATAAATTTATCAAAATTCAATAGTTTTTTTTGGTTTTATCTTATTTTTGCTTGAATAACGACTTTATTTTATATATAATAGGAAAAACAAAAGATATCTTTTATGGGGGTAATTATTTTGAAAACCATTAAATCGGTACTCAACCACATCTTTATTGACGGACTGAGCGGAATGGCACTGGGCCTTTTCGCAACACTTATTGTAGGTACTATTCTTTCACAAATCGGCACGCTTTTTGTAGGCGGCTCGTTTGGAAATCTGCTCTTTACAGCAGGTAAATTTGCATCCCTTCTTACGGGTGCAGGTATCGGATGCGGTGTTGCATATAAATTCAAGGAATCTCCCCTTGTTGTTTTAAGTGCCGCAACCTGCGGTATGATCGGCGCATACGCAGAAAAAATCATTTCAGGTGCTATAATATCCGACGGTGTATTTACAATCACACCTCCCGGTGAGCCTCTCGGTGCATTTATTGCTGCATATGTAGGTATTCTTGCAGGCCGCCTTGTAAGCGGGAAAACGAAGGTGGACATCCTTATAACACCTCTTGTAAGTATAATTGCAGGAAGTATTGCAGGAATTTTTGTGGGACCTCCCATTTCCTCCTTTATGACATACCTCGGCTCTCTTGTAAACTGGGGAACACAGCAGCAGCCTTTCCTTATGGGAATAGTTGTAAGTGTTCTGATGGGAATGTTCCTTACTCTGCCGATAAGCTCTGCGGCAATCGGTATTGTACTTGGTCTTGACGGACTTGCGGCAGGTGCGGCAACAGTTGGCTGCTGTGCAAATATGATTGGTTTTGCAGTAGCAAGCTACCGTGAAAATAAACTCGGCGGTCTTTTGGCGCAGGGACTTGGCACAAGTATGCTTCAAATCCCCAATATTGTGAGAAAACCGCTCATATGGATACCCGCCATTGTGTCGAGCGCAGTTTTAGGGCCTGTTTCCACAATGGTATTTAAAATGACAAGCAATGCAACAGGCTCAGGTATGGGAACGGCAGGTCTTATAGGGCCGATTATGTCATTCCGCACTATGATTGACAAAGTGCCTTTTGCAACTGCTCTTACTTATAATATAACGATTTATTTCGTTCTTCCCGCTATCATTTCTCTTTGCGTTTCTGAATTTATGCGCAAACATAAATTCATTTCCTATGGCGATATGTCGCTTGATGTGTAATGAATATAGGAAACGTAACCTTAAAAAATAATGTATTTCTTGCCCCTATGGCAGGGGTTACAGACCTTGCTTTCCGCATAATCTGTGACCGCTTTGGTGCAGGTCTTTCATATACGGAAATGATTAGTGCAAAGGCGCTTTCCTTTGAGGATAAGAAGACAGCCGCCCTTATAGAAACAAAGGACTTGCCTACGGCAGTTCAGCTTTTCGGCAGTGACGATGCCGTTATGGGACGTGTTGTCACAGAGGCTGAAAAGCACGGGCTTTTTACAGATATAAATATGGGATGCCCCGCCCCGAAAATCACAGGAAACGGAGAGGGCAGTGCACTGATGAAGGATTTAAACCTTGCAGAAAAAATTATTGACTCTGTATGCAAGAATGCAACCAAACCCGTAACCGTAAAAATGCGCAGCGGGTGGGACGAAAGCCACATAAACGCAGTGGAGCTTGCACGCATTGCCGAGAGGTGCGGCGCCGCCGCAATAACAGTGCACGCAAGGACGAGGGAGCAGTTTTACAGCGGCACTGCTGATAGAAGCCTTATTGCCGAGGTCTCTAAAAATGTTTCCATCCCCGTTATTGCAAATGGCGATATTTTTTCAGCGGAAAGTGCACGTGATATGCTCTCTGAGACGGGTGCCGCCGCAGTAATGGTTGGCAGGGGGGCGCAGGGAAACCCGTGGATTTTCTCACAGATAAATGAGCTTTTTAAAGATGGTCATATTACAACCATTCCCTCACCGAAGGAGAAAATTTCCCTTGCGATGGAGCATATTACGCTTTTATGCTCTCTAAAGGGCGAATATATCGGTATACGGGAGGCACGAAAGCACGCCTCCTGGTATATAAAGGGGCTTAGCGGTGCGGCATCACTGCGAAACAAGATAAACACCGCAGTTACACTCGAACAAATGAATTCCATATTACACGAACTTCTTTAATTACCGAAAGGATTGATACAGATGCGTATAGCAGTAAAGGTAGGTACATCAACGCTGGCACACAGCACGGGACACCTTAATATCCGCCACGTGGAAGAGCTTTGCAAGGTTTTAAGCGACCTTAAAAATGCAGGGAATGAAATTATCCTCATCTCTTCAGGTGCGATAGGAATGGGTGTGGGTAAGCTTTCTCTTGGAACCAGGCCGTCCGATATGCCTACAAAGCAGGCTGCCGCCGCAGTAGGTCAGTGTGAGCTTATGTATACATATGATAAGCTTTTTTCAGAATACAACCATACTGTTGCACAGCTTCTCGTTACTGCACCCGATATTGAGGATACGTGCCGTGGCGAAAACTTCCGCAACACAGTAAATAGACTTATTGAGCTTGGCGCACTTCCCGTTATTAACGAAAATGATACCGTCGCAACAGAGGAAATTTCTGTAGGCGACAACGATACACTAAGCGCATTTGTTGCGCAGAGCTGTAAGGCGGATTTGCTCGTACTTCTTTCAGATATTGACGGTCTTTACACGGCAGACCCGCACAAAGATAAAAATGCCACACTTATAAGCGAGGTTAGAGAAATTACACCGGAAATTCTTGCCCTCGCAGGCGGTAAGGGGTCAGATCTTGGAACAGGCGGAATGGCAACAAAGCTTCACGCCGCACAAATCTGTATGCAGAGTAACATAGATATGATTATTGCAAATGGCTCATCACCTGCCATTTTGTATGATATTCTTGACGGCAAGGCAATAGGAACAAGGTTCATAGGAAGGAAAAATTAAAATGACTACAACACAAATTCTCGAAAATGCACGCAGTGCAAAGGCGCAGGCAATGCTTCTTGATACAGAGCAAAAAAACACTGTTCTTTTAAAAATGGCTGATGCCCTTTTGGAGGACTGCGACGAAATTCTTGCCGCAAATGCCATTGACGTTCAAAATTCCAGAGGGATAATCTCCAACGTTATGATAGACCGTCTGACACTTTCTCCCGAAAGAATAGCACAAATGGCGCAGGGAATACGTGATGTTGCAACTCTTCCTGACCCTGTGGGTAATGTTCTTTCTTCATATGAACGCCCTGACGGACTTTTAATAGAAAAGGTAGCAGTACCTATTGGTGTTACCGCCATTATTTATGAAAGCCGCCCCAATGTTACGAGTGATGCCGCCGCACTTTCCCTTAAAAGCGGTAATGTGTCTGTTCTTCGTGTCGGTAAAGAGGCGCATAACAGTGCCAAAGCCATTGTAAATGCCCTCAGAAAAGCACTTTTGCAGTGTAATCTCCCTGAAAACCTGATTAACCTTATAGAAGATACCACAAGGGCAAGTGCGACAGAGCTGATGCAGGCAGTAGGCTACGTCGACCTTCTCATTCCAAGAGGCGGCGCAGGTCTTATAAACGCCTGCCTTGAGAACGCTAAAGTTCCGTGCATACAGACAGGCACGGGAATATGCCACATCTTTATTGACGAGAGTGCCGATTTTTCTATGGCACTTGATATAATTGAAAACGCAAAAACAAGCCGGCCATCCGTATGCAACGCTATGGAAAGCCTTATCGTGCACAAAAATATCGCAAATGAATTTCTTCCGCTTGTAAAAGAGCGGCTTGTCACAAACCGCCCCCAAAATGCAGTGGAATTAAGATGTGATGAGCTTTCTTACAAAATCATCGGCGGTGTAAAGGCGGGAAAAGATGATTTTGATACAGAATTTCTTGACTATATTCTCGCCGTAAGTGTCGCAGAGGATGTTAATGAGGCAATTATGCACATAGGAAAACATTCTACGGGACACAGTGAATGTATTATTACACAAACAGAGGAAAACGCACGTCTTTTCACTGCCGCAGTAGACAGCAGTGCCGTTTATGTAAATGCATCAACACGCTTCACCGACGGCGGAGAATTTGGTCTTGGCTGTGAAATGGGTATTTCCACACAAAAACTCCACGCAAGAGGACCGATGGGACTTTGCGAGCTTACAACTTACAAGTATATTATAAAAGGAAGCGGACATATCAGATAAATGCAGTGCATCAGTACAAAACAAAGCTTTTTGCTACAGCAAAAAGCAGCCTTCATTTCGCATTTCGCACTTCGCATTTCGAATTTTATTAAAAGAGAGGAATGATTTTATGACAACTGCAGGATTTATCGGTTGCGGAAATATGGGCGGTGCTCTTTGCAGCGCTGCGGCAAAGGCTATTGGCGAGGAAAATATCTACGCCTCTGATTTTATAAGTGAAAAAGTCACTATGCTATGCGAAAGCATTGGCGCAAACCCCTCTTCAAACGAAGAAATTTCAAAATACTGTAAGTATATCTTTCTTGGGGTAAAGCCTCAGGTGATGGAGGCAACACTCAAGGAAATTGCACCCGTTCTTAAAAAAAGAAAGGATGACTTCACACTTGTTTCTATGGCGGCGGGAATTTCTACCGATGTAATTTTAAAAACACTGGGCTTTAACTGCCCGCTTGTGCGTATTATGCCAAATACCCCCTGTGCGGTGGGTGAGGGTGTAATTCTTTATAGCCCTGCGGCATCTTTTGATGAGTCTTTACAAAAAGAATTTGAAAATATTTTCTCCTGCGCAGGCATTATAGATAAAATTCCCGAAACCCTTATTGATGCGGCAAGCGCTGTTTCAGGCTGCGGTCCTGCTTTTGTTTATTTATTTATAGAGGCTCTGGCAGATGGCGGTGTATCCTGCGGACTTCCCAGGGATAAGGCACTTTTATATGCGGCAGAAACAGTTAAGGGTGCGTCAGAAATGGTTATAAAATCACAGAAGCATCCCGGGGAGCTTAAGGATGCAGTATGCTCTCCCGGCGGAACAACGATTGAGGGTGTTCGTGCCCTTGAAAACGGTGCGATGCGCTCGAGTGTAATGAATGCCGTTATAAAGGCATATGAAAAGACACTGAAGCTTAAAAAATAAGTATATTTACAAAAAAGACTTGCAAATTTATTCATATGAATTTATAATGTTATCGTACATACTAAATTTTTGGAGGTTACATATTATGAAAAAGATTATTTCTCTTATTCTTGCAGTAGCTCTTTGTGTATTTGTATTTGCTGCATGCGGCGAAGATAAGAAAGAAACAAATACTCTTACAATGGCTACAAATGCAGAGTTCCCCCCTTACGAATTTTATGAGGGTGAAAAGGTTGTAGGTATTGATGCTGAAATCGCAGGCGTTATCGCAGAAAAGCTCGGCATGGAGCTTGAGATTGTAGATACAGCATTTGACTCTATCATCCCCGCAATTGTAGCAGGCAAGTATGATATGGGTATGGCAGGTATGACAGTTACAGAGGAAAGACTTGAAGAGGTTAACTTCTCTGACAGCTATGCAACAGGTGTTCAGGTTGTTATCGTTAACAAGGATTCTGAAATCAAGACTGTTGATGACCTTTTCGGTGATAAGAACTACACAATCGGTGTACAGACAGGTACAACAGGCGACCTTTACTCAACCTGGGATATCGAGGATGTGGGACTTGGAAAGGTTTCACGTTTCAACAAGGGTGCTGACGCTGTTGAGGCTCTTAAGATAGGTAAGGTTGACTGCGTTATCATTGATAACGAGCCTGCAAAGGCATTCGTTGCAGAAAGCGACAATCTTGTAATCCTTGACACAGCATACGCTGAGGAGCAGTATGCTATCGCAGTTTCAAAGGAAAATACAGAGCTTCTTGACTCTATCAACAAGGCTCTTAAAGAGCTTACAGAGGACGGAACTCTTCAGAAAATAGTAGATAAGTACATTAGTGCAGAATAATCTAATCTGAAACCAAAGCGGCTTTCCGTTTGGAGAGCCGCTTTAAAATTTCAGGAAAGGCTGTGTTACTCTATGGCAGAATTTTGGAGCGGACTTAAGTCCGACTTTATAAAATGCTTTATTACAAAAAACAGATGGACGTTTATTACCGACGGCTTGTTGGCAACACTTAAAATAACGCTTTTTTCGTGCCTGATGGGTATTGCAATCGGTCTTATCGTTGCAATTATCCGCAGCACGTATGAGCAAAATCACAAGCGTATGCGTAAAAGCTTTGGTAAAAGCGTGCTTTGCATTCTGAATTTTATATGCAACATTTATCTTACCGTTATACGTGGAACACCCGTTGTTGTACAGCTTATGATTATGTACTACATAATTTTTGCAAGCTCAAGTAACGGCATATTAATTGCGGTAACGGCTTTTGGTATAAATTCAGGTGCATATGTTGCTGAAATTTTCCGAAGCGGTATTATGAGCATCGATAACGGTCAGTTTGAGGCGGGCAGAAGTCTTGGCTTCGGGTATATAAAAACTATGGCATATATTATTTTCCCGCAGGCTTTTAAAAGTGTTCTTCCCACCCTTGCCAACGAATTTATAGTTCTTCTTAAGGAAACTTCAGTTGCAGGCTACGTGGCTATACAGGACCTTACCAAAGGCGGCGATATTATTCGTGGTGCTACGTATGAAACCTTTATGCCGCTTTTTGCAGTTGCAGGAATTTATCTTGTTCTGGTAATTTTCTTTACACAGCTTGTAAACAAGCTTGAAAGGAGGCTGCGTAAGAGTGATAACCGTTAAAAATCTCGAAAAAAACTTTGGCGAAAATAATGAAATTCACGTTCTTAAAGGAATTGACGAAAATATCCGCAAAGGGGAACAGGTTGTTGTAATCGGTCCTTCGGGCAGTGGTAAAAGTACGTTTTTAAGATGTCTTAACCTTCTTGAAAACCCTACTGAAGGACAGATTTTCTTTAACGGGGAAGAAATTACTTCTCCAAAATGCGATATTAATAAGGTTCGTCAGAACATTGGTATGGTGTTTCAGCACTTTAACCTTTTTCCGCACCTTACAATTAAGCAGAATATCACCCTCGCACCGGTAAAGCTTGGAAAAATGACTAAGGAAGAGGCAGACAAAAAGGCAATGGAGCTTCTTTGCCGTGTCGGTCTTTCTGATAAAGCAGATGCCTATCCTCAGCAGCTTTCAGGCGGGCAGAAGCAGAGAATAGCTATTGTGCGTGCTCTTGCTATGAATCCCGAGGTAATGCTTTTTGATGAGCCTACAAGTGCACTCGACCCCGAAATGGTAGGCGAGGTTCTTGATGTTATGAAGGAGCTTGCCGCAGACGGAATGACAATGGTTGTGGTAACGCACGAAATGGGCTTTGCACGTGAGGTTGCAGATACCGTAATATTTATGGATGACGGAAAGGTTGCCACAAAGGGAACTCCGCAGGAGATTTTCGATAATCCTACACACCCCAGACTTAAAGAATTTTTAGGAAAAGTTTTATAATCAAAAACACAGAGAGAAAATTTCTCTCTGTGTTTTTTTATACGGCGAGCGTTCCGCCCTCTGTTTCAAGGAGAATTTGTACATCCTCCGTATAACCTGTCTGTGTATTTACATACGTCAAAAAATGCTTGCCCGAAACAATACCCTTTATCTGATAACAGCACGCCTCACTGCCGTCCTCAAGGGGGATTATTGCAGTTGTTACACCCTTTATTTTAAGTCCCGCACTTACGTTTTCAAGGGCTTTTTCCTCACTTATTTTCGGGGCAGGAATTTGGCGCACCGTATGATTCATTATATATCCACGGCTTTCAAAACCTATAACCTCGCCGTTATCAAGCGCAACCTTAACCTTTACCAAATCAGGAAATACAACATAACCGTCCTGTTCATAAGCGTAGTTTATAACTATACTTCCCTCACGTTTTTCATAATAGCTCTCCCGCATATCAAGAAAGCCGTTATCACGCAGAAAAAGCTCCGCCTTTACCTTTGCATCCTCAAGGGAAATTGTTTCTTCATCAATATTTCTGTCACGCATTAAAAGAAGAAGTATTCCGCCGTTTTTCGTGTATTCTATAACACGGTCCTTGCTCTTTATACTGTATGCAGGTAGTTTTCCGCCTATTTCAGAAACAGTAACTTCCTGTCCGTCTGTGAATTTTTTTGCGTAATTTATCGCCTGCTTATCAGTTATCTGTGCCTTTCCTTTTGTCAGCACCGCTTCTTTAAGTGTCAGATGCTGTGAAAACGGGCCGTCATATATCAGCGAGGGGTAACTGTGAAACTCTTCCTCAAGGGAGGCAAGCTCGCTCGCCATTGCTACCTTTCCTCCGCCCATCAAGCGCCCTATTTTTGACGAAGAATTTGAAAGAGATATTCTTCCCTCATTTATCCCCATAAGCATTTCGTCAAGACCGCTTTTAAGAGTATTTGCATATTTACGCAATTCACTCATTGTTTTTATTTCTTTATCGCTCATTTTTTCGCCTCTGAGCATTTTTGCTGAAATTGAATTTGCGTATTCTCCAACCTGTGACAAAAATTCCGACGTTTTTTCAAGCTGATGTCCGTCAAGAGGAAGTAATGCCAAGTTTGCCTTTGCACCGCTTGACTGTCCGTATAAATCCCCTGCAAGCTTTGCCATCTGCTGGGGCGTTGATATAACCTGACCTTTTAAAAGCGAAATTTCAAGGTCATCCACATACTCCGTAAGCTCTGTAAAAACTCTGTTAAATTCTATCTCTCTGGCATAGCTAAGCTCTCTTGCCCTTTTATACTGCACAAGACCAAATACCGTTACAAGGCAAAGCAATGCGGAGAGTAAAATGTACTGCCTGCGTTTTTTTAATATTTCAAGCATTTAAACCACCTCGCCTGCTTATCTTCCTCTTTTTATGAAAATTTATTCATTTTTTCTTGTTTATTCTTGAAAAAACAAGCATTCCTTGCTATAATCAAACAGAAGAAAGGTTTTGATTTTATGAAATATGTAGTTATTCTTACAGACGGCTGTGCAGATATTCCTATTGCAGAGCTTGGTAATATGACACCGCTTGAAAAGAGCAATACGCCCAATATGGACGATTTTGCAAAAAACGGCTCTCTCTACCTTGTAAAAACAGTTCCTGACGGTATGAAGCCGGGCAGTGATGTTGCAAACCTCTCTGTTATGGGCTATAACCCCTTAAACTGCTATACAGGCCGTTCCCCGCTTGAGGCGGCAAGTATCGGCGTAAATATTGAGGATAATCAGACTGCGTTCCGTGCAAACCTCGTTACTCTTTCAGATGAGGAGAATTACAGCGAAAAAACAATGCTTGATTATTCTGCAGGCGAAATTTCCACCGGGGAAAGCCGTGCACTGATGGCAGATATTGAAAAAGCTCTTGGCGGCGGAGATATTCATTTTTACGGCGGGG
>JAZRQT010000059.1:0-5741 GCA_045650105.1 Clostridia bacterium
TACAAGAACATATAAGGAGTTTCGCCGTGACGTTGATGAATGTGCGGCGGCGCTTATCTCGCTTGGTGTAAAGGCAGGCGACCACGTTGCCGTGTGGGCGACAAATATCCCTGCGTGGTTTATTACCTTCTGGGCAACGACGAAAATCGGTGCAGTTTTGGTTACTGTTAACACTGCATACAAAATACACGAGATTGAATATCTTTTAAGACAGTCCGATACACATACACTTATTATGATTGAGGATTGTAAGGATATTAATTATAAAGAAATCATAGAGGAGCTTTGTCCTGAACTTAAAGCTCTCACCCCCGGGGATGCGCTTTACTCCAAAAATCTTCCCTTCCTCAGAAACGTGGTAACGGTTGGATTTTCAATGGAGGGCTGTCTTGAATGGAATGAAATGCTTTCACGAAGCGCACTTGTTCCCATTGACGAGGTAAGGCGACGTGCATCACTTGTAAAGCCTGACGACGTATGTAATATGCAGTATACATCAGGTACAACGGGATTTCCCAAGGGTGTTATGCTGACACACAGAAACATAGTAAATAACGGTAAGACAATAGGTGACAGAATGGATTTATCAACGGCAGACCGTATGATGATACAGGTTCCTATGTTCCACTGCTTCGGTATGGTGCTTTCAATGACGTCTATGATGACGCACGGCGGAACACTTTGCCCGATGCCGTACTTCTCACCAAAATCGTCGCTTGCCTGCGTAAATGATGAACGCATCACTTGCTTTAACGGCGTACCGACGATGTTTATTGCGATGTTTAACCACCCTGATTTTGCAAAAACAGATTTTTCATATATGCGCACAGGCATTATGGCAGGTGCCAACTGCCCTGCAGATTTGATGCGCCGTGCCGCTGACGAAATGAATATGCGGGAGATTATTTCCGTTTACGGTCAGACGGAGGCATCACCCGGATGTACAATGGGTGAGGTTAACGAAGACCTTGACCACCGTGTTGAAACTGTCGGAAGTGCATTTCCAGGTGTTGAATGTAAAATTATTGACCCTGAAACGGGTGAGGAGCTTCCTGATGGTGAAAGCGGTGAGTTTGTTGCACGTGGCTTTAATATTATGAAGGGCTACTACAAAATGCCCGAGGCTACTGCACAGACAATTGATAAGGACGGCTGGCTTCATTCAGGAGATATATGTTGCCGTACAGAGGATGGCTATTATAAAGTAACGGGCAGACTCAAGGATATGATAATCCGTGGCGGTGAAAACCTTTACCCCCGTGAGATTGAGGAATTTTACCTCACTAATCCAAAGGTGCGTGACGTTCAGGTTGTCGGTGTTCCCGATGAACGCTACGGCGAGGAATGTTGTGCATGGATTATTCTCCACAAAGGGGAGAGTGCAGACGAAAACGAAATGAAGGAATATGGTAATGCGGCAATCGCACGCCACAAGGTCCCCCGATACTTTGTTTTTGTAAAGGAATTTCCGATGAATGCAGCAGGAAAAATTCTTAAATATAAAATGCGTGAGCAGTCAATTGATATGTTAGGATTAGAAAGGAAGTAATATATATGTTAAACATTAAGATTGAGAAAACAACCACTCCTAAGGAAAAACCTGCGAAAGGACAAAAGCTTGGCTTTGGTAAAATCTTTACAGACCATATGTTTGTAATGGATTATACCGAGGGTAAGGGTTGGCACGATCCCAGAATTGTACCCTTTCAGGACCTTGTAATGTCACCTGCGGCAATGGTGTTCCATTACGGTCAGGAAATGTTTGAAGGTCTTAAGGCGTACAAGGGTGTTGACGGAAAGGTAAGACTTTTCCGCCCCGATATGAACGCAAAGAGAACGAATGACACAAACGACCGTCTTTGCATTCCCAAGCTTCCCGTAGAGGATTTTGTTGATGCTGTTAAAGCAGTTGTAAAGGTTGACGAGGACTGGATTCCCACAGAGGACGGCACATCACTTTACATTCGTCCGTTCATTATCGCAACTGATGAATTTTTGGGCGTTGCACCTTCAAAGACATATAAGTTTATAATTATCCTTGCACCCAGCGGAGCTTATTATGAAAGCGGTCTTGCTCCCGTAGGTATCTGGATTGAGGATGAATATGTAAGAGCCGTTAAGGGCGGTATGGGCTTTGCAAAAACGGGCGGTAACTATGCGGCAAGCCTTATTGCGCAGGTAAAGGCACACGACGACGGATATTCTCAGGTGTTGTGGCTTGACGGTGTTGAGAGAAAATATATTGAAGAGGTTGGCGCAATGAACATCTTCTTCAAGATTGACGGAAAGATTGTTACTCCGATGTTAAATGGAAGTATTCTTCCCGGCGTAACACGTAACAGTGTTATTGCTCTTTGCAAAAAGATGGGCTACGAGGTTGAGGAACGCCGCATCAGTGCCGAGGAGCTTATCCAGGCGCAGAAGAGCGGTAAGCTTGAAGAGTGTTTCGGTACAGGTACTGCGGCAGTTATTTCACCCGTTGGTAAGCTTCGTTACGTTGATGATGTAATGATTATTAACAATAACGAAATCGGTGAAGTAAGCCAGAAGCTCTACGATACTCTTACCGGTATTCAGTGGGGTAAGCGTGAGGATGATATGGGATGGACAGTAGAGGTATAAAGCGTATCACCATTTTCAGCGGACATTACGGCAGCGGAAAAACCAATGTTGCAGTAAATTATGCCCTTTGGCTTAGGGAAAATGCGCTCGAGGTTTCGATTGCAGACCTTGATATAGTAAATCCGTATTTCAGGACAAAGGACTCTATGAAAATTCTTGGGAAAAAGGGGATAAAGCTCATTTCCTCAGAATATGCAAACAGCAATGTTGATGTTCCCGCACTTCCCCCCGAAACCTACGGAATGCTTCACAATAAAAAACAGCATTGTGTAATTGATGTGGGCGGTGACGACCGTGGTGCACTGGCGCTTGGGCGTTACAGTGACGGCATAATGGAGGACGGAGATTATGAGCTTTTGTTTGTAATTAATAAATACCGTCCGCTGACAAGAAATGCCGATATGACGCTTGAGATTATGGCTGAAATTGAAAAAGCGTGTCATATGAAGTTTACGGCAATTGTAAACGACTCAAACTTAGGCGATGAAACAACGGCGGAGGATGTTATGGATAGTGTTTCCTATGCAAACGAGGTTTCTGAGAAAGCATCACTTCCCATTAAAATGACAACGGTAAAAAGCGATTTATATGACGCACTTAAAGATAAAATAGAAAATTTAATGCCAATAGAGCTTTATGTAAGACAAAGCTTTGCAGAAAGGAATGATTGAAAATGGCAAAGGTAACCTTTGATAAGGATTTATGTAAGGGATGCGGTCTTTGTGTAAAGGCGTGCCCCAAGAAAATTGTTGCACTTTCGGATGACCTTAATAAGAGGGGATACCACCCTGCAGAGGTCAAAGAGCAGGATAAGTGCATTGGCTGTGCATTTTGTGCAACAATGTGCCCCGACAGTGTAATTACAGTAGAAAAGTAAGGAAAGGAATGAATAAAATGTCTGAAAAAGTTTTGATGAAAGGTAACTAAGCTTTGGCAGAAGCTGCTATTATGGCAGGCTGTAAGCATTACTTCGGTTACCCGATTACTCCGCAGACAGAGGTTGCGGCATATATGGCAAAGAAAATGCCCAAGACAGAGGGCGGCGTTTTCCTGCAGGCAGAAAGTGAGATTGCAGCTATCAATATGGTAATCGGTGTTGCATCTACAGGTAAGAGAGTTATGACAAGCTCTTCAAGCCCCGGAATAAGCCTTAAGAGTGAGGGTATCAGCTACCTTGCAGGTTGTGATCTTCCCGCACTTATTATTAACGTACAGCGTGGCGGCCCCGGTCTTGGTGGTATTCAGCCCTCTCAGGCTGACTATTTCCAGGCTACAAAGGGCGGCGGACACGGTGACTTCCATCTGCTTGTTCTTGCACCCAACAGTGTTCAGGAAATGGTTGATATGGTGTTCAAGGGTTTTGACCTTGCTGAAAAGTACAGAATGCCTGCAATGATTTTATCTGACGGTACTATGGGACAGATGATGGAGCCTGTAAGTCTTGAAAAGGGCGTAATCAATGAATATGATAAGTCCTGGGCACTTACAGGAACAAAGGGTGAGAGAAAGCCCAACATTGTAAACTCTCTCTTTATTCAGCCTGATGAGCTTGAAAAGCTCAACTTCGAGCGTTATGAGCGTTATAAGAAGATTGAGGCAGAGGAAGCAATGTATGAGGAATATATGATGGACGATGCCCAGATTTGTATCGTAGCATACGGCGTTGCATCCCGAGTAGCGAAGAATGCTATCGACCAGGCAAGGGCAGAGGGTATCAAGGTTGGTATGATAAGACCTATTACATTGTGGCCCTTCCCCAAGAAGGCTCTTTGCGATGCGGCTGATAAGGTTAAGAAGTTTATCAGTGTTGAACTTTCTATGGGACAGATGATTGAGGATATCGAACTTGCTATCCGTTGCAAGAGAGAGGTTCTTCTCTGCAACCGTACAGGCGGTATGATTACTACTACAGAGGATGTTCTTGATAAGATTTATGAAGCAAACGGAGGTATAAAGTAATGGTAGTATTTGAAAAACCTAAGGCGCTTACAGATGCGCCGCTGCATTATTGCCCCGGTTGTACACACGGTATTATTCACCGCCTTGTAGCGGAAGCGCTTCAGGAACTTGGAGTTACCGGCAGAACAATCGGTGTTGCATCGGTAGGCTGCAGCGTGTTCACATATAATTACTTTAACTGCGATATGGTGCAGGCTGCACACGGACGTGCACCGGCAGTTGCAACAGGCGTTAAGAGAAGCGATAAAAACAATATCGTTTTCACATATCAGGGTGATGGTGACCTTGCCGCTATCGGTACTGCTGAAACTGTTCACAGTGCGGCACGTGGTGAGAATATCACAGTTATCTTCGTAAATAACGCAATCTACGGTATGACCGGCGGACAGATGGCACCTACAACTCTCCCCGGACAGAAGACACAGACCTCTCCCTACGGACGTGACGTAGAGGCAGTAGGTTATCCCGTAAAGGTTTGTGAAATGCTTTCTCAGGTAGACGGTGCTACATACCTTGAAAGAGTTGCGGTAAACAATGTTGCAAACGTAAAGAAGGCAAAGGCAGCAATAAAGAAAGCTTTCCAGAACCAGATTGAGGGTAAGGGCTTCTCACTTGTAGAGGTGCTTTCAACATGTCCCACAAACTGGGGTCTTGCTCCTGAAAAGGCACTTGAGTGGCTTGAGGAAAATATGCTTCCTTACTACCCCTTAGGTGTATATAAAGACAAGTACGCAGAGAAGTAAGGAGGAAAGTATAATGAGTAAAGAAATTTTAATTGCCGGTTTTGGCGGTCAGGGAATTCTCTTTTCGGGAAAATTTCTTGCATACGAGGGACTTATTGACGGCAAGGAGGTAAGCTGGCTTCCTTCTTACGGTCCTGAAATGCGTGGCGGTACGGCAAACTGCAGTATTATTTTAAGTGATACTGCTATCGGTTCACCCATAGTATCAAACCCCGAGATACTTATTGCGATGAATCTTCCGTCACTTGATAAGTATGAAAATGAAACAAAGGCGGGCGGACAGATTTTTGTTGACAGCTCTCTTATCGACAGAAAGGTGGAGCGCAGTGATGTTGAAACATACTACATCCCTGCAACAAAGCTTGCTTCTGATGAGGGACTCAGCGGTCTTGCAAATATGATTATGATTGGTCATAT
>JAZRQT010000060.1:0-1779 GCA_045650105.1 Clostridia bacterium
GTGATATTGCCGTAAGTGTTACAGGCATTGCAGGGCCGGGCGGAGGAACACCCCAAAAGCCCGTAGGACTTGTATACATTGCAATTGCCAATAATAAAGGTGTGGAGTTTAAAAAGCTTAATCTTAAAGGCACACGTGACGAAATCCGTGCACAAAGCTGTGATGAGATTTTTAACCTGATAAAAGAAAGTTTTAATTTTTGAAATACCTATTGACAAATCATAATCTTCCGTTTATAATAAGAACAGATGTTCGATATATTTTCCTGAAAGGATTGATTATATATGACAGATGAAAAAAAGGAAGCCCTTGCGCTTGCTATGGCGCAGATTGAAAAGCAGTTTGGTAAAGGCTCTGTAATGCGTCTTGGCGAAAATACGCATTATAATGTTGAGTCTATCCCCACCGGTGCTCTCAGCCTTGATATTGCACTTGGTATAGGCGGCGTTCCCAAGGGCAGAATTATTGAAATATACGGACCTGAATCAAGTGGTAAGACAACACTTGCCCTCCACATTATTGCGCAGGCGCAGAAGCTTGGCGGTGAGGCGGCATTTGTTGATGCGGAGCACGCACTTGACCCTAATTATGCATCTGTTTTGGGTGTTGATGTTGATTCTCTCGTCGTTTCTCAGCCTGATACAGGTGAACAGGCACTTGAAATTGCGGAGGCACTTGTTCGCAGCGGTGCTATAGATGTAATTGTTGTTGACTCTGTTGCAGCCCTTGTTCCCAAGGCGGAAATTGACGGCGAAATGGGCGACTCACACGTGGGACTTCAGGCACGCCTTATGAGCCAGGCGCTTCGTAAGCTTGCAGGTGTTATTAACAAGAGTAACACTATCTGTATTTTTATAAATCAGCTTCGTGAGAAAATCGGCGTTATGTACGGAAATCCCGAAACCACCGCAGGCGGCAGGGCGCCTAAATTCTACGCATCTGTACGTATGGATGTGCGCCGCACCGAAATTCTTAAAAACGGCAGTGAGTTTATCGGCAACCGCACACGTGTAAAGATTGTAAAGAATAAGGTTGCGCCCCCCTTCCGTGAGGCGGAATTTGATATGATGTACGGCAAGGGAATTTCAAGGGAGGGTAATGTCCTCGATGTTGCGGTAAACCTTGATATTATTAAACGTGGCGGTGCGTGGTTCAGCTATAATGAACAGCGTCTCGGTCAGGGCAGGGAAAATGTAAAGCAGTATATGATTGAAAACCCCGACTTTACCGATAATATTGAAAATCAAATTCGTGAAAAGCTCGGTATGCCGCTTCTTGAAAAAAGAAAAACAGAAAACTAATAAAAAAGGAAGTCTGAAAATTCAGACTTCCTTTTTTTGATGGTCTGTGCAATTTAGCACACCCGTAGAGAATGGGAGAAAGTAGTGCAGAATTGGCAAACGCAACCCGAAGCTGTATATAGATACTGCGAGAGGTTACGTTTGCCAATAGTAAAAACGCATACAAAAAAGGAATTTGCACAATGCAAATTCCTTCATTAAACAATTAACCAAACACTGTAAAGCGTTCCCTATAAAAAACATTATATATAGTATTCGTTTTTACGGTCGGTGCTGCTTTATCACATTCTCTTTATATTAAATCCCAGAATAAATCTGTATACTCGGAAGGGTTTTCAAGCGAAATA
The DNA here is from genome assembly GCA_045650105.1 of Clostridia bacterium. Lineage (GTDB taxonomy): Bacteria > Bacillota > Clostridia > UMGS1883 > UMGS1883 > UMGS1883. The sequence continues at coordinate 1,649 of JAZRQT010000060.1, forward strand.
TCCGCAATCAGCAGTGCCTGACTGTAAAGCAATTTACCAAGCTTTGCACACTTGTCCTTATCAAGCTGCCACATATCCTGCAGCATATAAAATGCCTTATGTGCAGGGTTAATCTCGAGCACTCTCTGCGC
>JAZRQT010000061.1:0-4682 GCA_045650105.1 Clostridia bacterium
TGCGGATTTTGTAAACTCTTGTTCGGGTGTTGACTTTGGATACTCATGGGACAATGAAATCAGTTACATTGGTGTTGTAAACTCTAATGCAAACATTTTGATACATAAAGATACAGATACACTGCGCAGTGGTTTATATAATGCAGTTTCAATTGCGCAAAGCGGTACTCGTACGGAAAAGGAATTTATAATCGGCAAAGAAAAACTCTTCACAGCGGATAAGCTGCAGGACCTTTCAGAGGCAGAGTTTACTAAGGTGATGAATCTTACGGGCGGGGCAGCAGATTGTTACGAATACCTCGATAATGCAAATATTAGCGATGTAAAAACCCTGATGCGTGGCGAAGAATATGATATGACTGAGCTTAAAACAGCAATCCTTCTGTCAGCATTTTTACAGGATAAAAACAACAAGGAAGCGCTTGTTGAAAACCTTACTGAACGTTCACTTGATGAAAAGGCAAGTGGGATAGAGCTTATATTAAAAAATCATAATTTTACAACGAGTGCATCACTCGTAGACCTTAATGATGGAATTGAAAGAGCACTTGATAGCATATTAGAAACTGCCATTTTGCAGGGTATTGCAAATTCAGGTAACTACCTTGAAACAAAGGAGTACCTGAGTGCAATAGAAGGATATACAGTTTCTGATGAGATGGCGCTCGCATTTACACCGAGCAGTGAAAATAATCAGGTTTATCCATTATTTAGTGATTTAATAGCGGAGCTTGACAGCTACACAGGCACACCGTCTACAGATGGCGGTACAGATACGGGAACGGATAATTCAGGTAACGGACTTACAGGCTCTACCGAAAACAGCGGATTTGTTGGCGGTGGCGGCGGAGGAAGCAGTAAGCCATCTGCCGATAACAAGGACGACCAGACAAATAGCGCAGTACATACCTTCAGCGATGTTGCCGCAAACCACTGGGCAAGCAGCGATATATCCTATCTTGTAGAAAACAAAATTATCAGCGGTATGGGTGACGGAAGCTTCCAGCCCGAAAAGAGTATAACACGTGCGGAATTTCTGAAAATTCTTGCAACAGGTTTCCCGATAACAGCTACCGAGGATGCGGCACAGTTTGAGGATATAAGCCAGGATGACTGGTATTATCAGTACGTAATAAAGGCATCCGAGGCAGGCGTTGTATCAGGTGACGGACGTAATTTCAGACCGAATGACGCTATCAGCCGTCAGGATGCGGCAGTTATGCTTTACAGAGTGCTGACAAACCTTAATGTTGAGCTTGCAGAGGGTGAAAGCACTATGACAGACAGTGCAGACATTTCCTCATACGCACTTAACGCTGTAAATGCGCTTTACGGTGCGGGAATAATAAATGGTATGGGCGACGGTACGTTTATGCCGAAAAATAACATTACAAGAGCACAGGCTGCAGCAATTGTAGCAAGAGTATTAAGATAAGGAGGGGGTAAAAATATGAAAAAACTGTTGGCAATTTTCCTGACGGTAATCCTGATTGCATCAAGTATGGGAACTGTATCCTTTGCAAAGGATGAAAAGACTGCGGCAAATCTGTCGAGACTTTCCACGATTAAAAGCATAGGTCTTCCTGCATCTGATGTATATACCAAAAGCGGAAATTACACAATGAAGCTTTCAGGCAAGGATATTTATAAAAACATCAAAATCCCCTGCACAGAGGATTGGACAGCTTATAATGCAATGGAAACGTGGATTTATTCACCCAATGATTTAAGGCCGAGCATTACCCTTGCACTGATTTCAGATAACAAGTCTACTGTGCAGCTTGACTACTATGCTGCAACAATTATGATAAATAATACGGGATGGAATTTTATCCAAATCCCCTATGTAGGCGAATACAGCGGAGTAACAGAGGTTAATTCGCCAAAGGGAATGGACAAAATAGACAGAATAGAGATATGGACGCAGTATGGCGGCGAAGTTCCCGACAGTTCACTTACACTCTATTTTGACAAAATAACCCTTAAAAATATTGACCTTTCACAGTATGCTCCTCCCGCACAGGAAGATGCACCTGTGCAGAGTGATAAAGACGGTGTTGACGCATTTGCTCCCTTTAAACTCGGAACAGGAAATGCGAGTGCAGTACCCCTTGTGACGGACTGGACACCCTATAACACCCTCGTCTTTGAAATGACGAGTGAGAGCGCGTCAATGCGTGACTGGTGGATGGTTATTAAATCAGAAAACCCATCGACAACCTTTACGGACTATTACCATGTTGACCTTACGGCAAACTGGGTTGGTGACTGGACGTGGGTAATAGATTTACGCGGAGGAATGACCCTTTCGGGAACACCGCTTGGTATGAATCAGATCACGGGTCTTGAATTCTGGACATATAACGAAATTGAGAATGATACAACATCTATTAGTGTAAACAGAGCATATCTTATTAATAGGGACTGGTCAGAAATTTTCAGGGAAGAAAACGGAAACTATATGATAGACGCCTTCCTTGAAAAGGATTTCACTGATTATGTATCTATTATCGAAAAAAGATACAGCGGCGAAAACGCACATCCGAGAATGTTCTTTGATAAAGAGCGACTTGAAAAGATGCGTGAGCTTATAAAAACAGACGATTATATGAGAAAGTCATATGCACGTCTTATTCAAACTGCAGAGGAGCTTTTAAAAGGCGGTCCGGTGAAAAAACCTTCCTCAGACTCTGGTATTGCACAAGTAACACTTGCATATCTTCTTTCAGGCGATGTACGCTACAAGGATTGGGTATGGAGCAGTATGGAAACTCTTACCATAAATGCTGAAGGCTGGAATCCCAGACTTGCAAGCTATCTGACAGTTGGCGATACGATGCGAAATGTTTCATATGTCTATGACTGGATGTACAACGAATGGACAGAGGAGCAGCGCAGAATAGTTCGTAATGCGATTATTCACTACGGCTCAGAGCCTACTTTGGCATATACAAGAGCGTACAACAAATTTGCAGGTACTGACGGCGGTAACTGGGGACAGATTATAATGAGCGGTCTTGGTGCAACAGGTCTTGCAATTGCAGGCGATGCGCCTGAATATAAGGACCTTGCAAATGAGATTATAAACCGTGCAATAATCGCCCTCACAAAAATGCATTCCAAGACTATTTCACCCGAGGGTGACTATGTTGAGGGTGTTGGCTACTGGTCATACGGTATGGCGAACTACCTTCCGTGGCTTGCGGCACTGCAGACAACTCTCGGTGAAACGGGCGGCCTTGCAGACCTTCCCGGTATGCGTCAGTGCGGTAATTTCCCGATTGGCTCAACAGGACCACAAGGTTTCTATAACTTTGCCGACAGTTCAGGCGGCGGTGTAATTACGGCGGGCGGTTTCTTCTTCCTTTCTGATTACTTCGACGACCCGAGCTATGGTGCCTTCCAGCTTAACTACACATCGGGCGGCGGCGACTGGTACTCAATGCTTCTTTATAATCCCCGTCCCGAGTATGAGGACCACCTTAAATATATGCCCAAGTACACATACACCCCAGGTAATAACGAGGTTGTAACAATCAGAAAAAGCTGGGTTGACAATAATGCTTCCTTCTTAGGTGTTAAGGCGGGCGCAAATACAACGTGGCACGACCACCTTGATGTAGGCTCATTTATATACGATACATTAGGTGTAAGATGGGCGATTGAGCTTGGTCGTGACGACTATGATCATTTAGGCTTGTATGAAGACGAAAAGTATGCGTTTTACCGTAACCGTGCAGAAGGTCAGAATGCCCTTGTAATTAATCCCGACGGAAAAATTGACCAGAACACGGGTGCACAGTATCATTGCCCGATTGACAAGGTTGAGGTAAATGACAATGCAGGCTATGTCACAATGGATATTTCAAAGATATATGAGGGAAGAGGGGCAAGCAGTGTTAAGCGTGGATTTGCAATGCTTAATAACTTCGGTTCCCTTCTTATAAGGGATGAAATTACTACTTCAAAACCGTCAGAGGTTTACTCCTTCCTGCACACGCAGGCAAATATTGAGGTTGCCCCCGACGGAAAGAGTGCCGTTCTTACGCAGGGCGGTCAGAAGCTTCGTGCAAGACTTGTGGGCGACAGTGACGGAAAGCTCGTTAATATGGCGGCAGATCCGCTCCCGACATCGCCAAATCCTGAATGGGCATTCCCCAGAAACGGTATCAGAAAGCTTGCCGTTCACGTTGAAAACGTGAAGAGTCCCGTTATAAACCTTCTCCTCACTCCGTATTTAGAGGATTCGGCGTATGAATTTACGCTTGACACGGTACTTCCGCTGCGTCAGTGGAAGACATATCTTAAGGATAATGTACAGATTGATAATCTTTATATTGACGATGTTCCGCTTTCTACCTTTACGGGCGATGTATCAAGCTACGTTGTTAATGAATATCAGGTTGGCAAGGTTAGCTGTGATGCACCAGGTCTTGATGTAGAAATCAAGCAGGCAGAAAAGCTTGGCGATACGGCGTTTATCGTTGCAAAATCGCCAAAGACGGGTACAAAGGCAGTTTACACAGTTTCCTTTGCAAAGACTATTCAGGAAATGATGGAGGTTTCATCATATACACCAGCAAAGATATGGGCAGACAAAGGAAATGCATCAGCGCAGAGAATTATGGATAACAAAACGGGCACTGACTGGTCAGTTGGTGAGGCGGCAACCATATTCTTCG
>JAZRQT010000062.1:0-1935 GCA_045650105.1 Clostridia bacterium
TGAAAGAGTGCTTTTAAGGCTGTTTCCCTTAACGGGGAAGGCACAATCCTTCTGAATAAAATCCTCCCACGCTATGGCTCTGACACCCTCAAAAAGCTCTTCAAAGGTTTTCGCAGTAAACTGCGCCATTTTTATAAGCACACGTTCTCCGCACCGAAGGTTTACGTTTGCAAGTGCAATCGCCTCAAAATCGCCTTCAAAGGTGACTTTTCCGTCAGTAACCTCACTCGTTTCATAACCGAGTGAGCGTACCTCGTGCGCAACAATTGCCTCCGTCCCGAAAAACGTCGGCACACATAGCTGTAATCTGTTTACTGCCATAACTCTGCCCTCCTGTAAAAGCATAGCATATCTACAATATTATACAGCACAATACGTGCTTTTACAAGAATTTTATTGCCTTTTAGGAAAAATCGTTTATAATATTAATGTGAGGTGGTAAATTTTGCTTTTAGAACATAATTCAGGTGAGATTATATACAGAAAGCCTTTGGGCGCTTGCCCGACGGGGGAGAAAGTTCGTCTTAGGATAGCTGTGCGTTCATACACTATTCCTGCCGGCGTTTTCTGCCATATAGGAAATCAGAAAATACCAATGTATTACGCATTTGAGGCAGGCGGAAGCCGTCTTTATGAATGTAGTATAGAGATGCCCGAAAGACCGAGTCTTGTTTTCTACCACTTTTCGGCAGAGGCGGACGGCGAGGTGCTTTATTACGTAAATAACGCTATGGCGCTCGGAGGACTTGGTGAAGCCTGTTTTTATGAAAGTGAAAAACGTTTTCAGATAACCGTCTTTGAAAAGAATTTCAAAACGCCTGACTGGATGAAAAATGCAATTGTTTATCAGATTTTTCCCGACAGATTTAACCGCTCTGGCAACACACCGTTCCACGGCATAGAGCGTAAATGGGGGGAGGAGCCTTTTTACCGTGCGCAGGATTTTGGCGGAGAATATCTGTCAAACGACTTTTTCGGCGGAAATTTCCAGGGAATTTGTGAGAAGCTCCCCTACCTTAAAGATTTGGGCATATCTGCCATTTATCTTAACCCCATCTCTAAGGCATTTTCAAACCACCGCTACGATACGGGTGACTATGAAAATCCCGATGAGCTTTTGGGGACAGTAAAGGATTTTGAAAAGCTTTGTGCAGAGGCAAAAAAGCTTGGCATACGGATAATCCTTGACGGTGTCTACAGCCATACGGGCGCAGACAGCCTATATTTCAATAAATATAATAATTATCAGAGCATCGGTGCATATCAGGGTGAAAATTCCCCCTATTATAAATGGTACAATTTTACGAGCTTTCCCGATAAATATGACTCGTGGTGGGGGTTTGATACCCTCCCGAATGTAAATGAGCTTGAGGAAAGCTTTACAAAGTATATTGCGACTGATAAAAATTCTGTTATAAAAAAATGGCTCAGGCGTGGTGCAGAGGGGTTTCGCCTTGACGTTGCAGATGAGCTTCCCGATGAATTTATACGTCTTTTCAGAAAATCCCTTAAAGAAGAAAACCCCGATGCCCTTCTTATAGGCGAAGTATGGGAGGATGCAAGCAATAAGCAAAGCTATGGAATGCAGCGTGAATTCTTGTGGGGAAACGAGCTTGACAGTGTTATGAACTATGTATTCCGTGATGCTCTTTTAACATATCTTAAGGATGCTGATGCGGGAATTTTTGCAATGAAAATACATTCCCTCATTGAAAATTATCCCCCCCAGGCACTTTACTGTGCTATGAACCTCATTTCCTCACACGATGTACCCCGTGCACTGACAGTGCTTGCCGACACGCCTGATTTCCGCACACTTTCACGTGAGCAGCAGCACGACTATGTAATAAGCGAGGAAAAGATGCACCTTGCAAAACGCAGAATGGTGCTCGCCATTGCAATACAAATGACAATGCCGGGCGTACCGATAATATA
>JAZRQT010000063.1:0-4873 GCA_045650105.1 Clostridia bacterium
GCAACTCTCTGACGCTGACCGCCTGAAAGAGCCTTGGGCTTTCTTTCAAGGAGATGCTCGATATCAAGGATACGTGCAGCTTCCTGAACTCTCTTCTTAATTTCAGCCTTGGGAGTTTTTCTGAGCTTAAGACCAAACGCCATATTTTCAAAAACTGTCATATGAGGATAAAGAGCATAGTTCTGGAATACCATTGCTATATCTCTGTCCTTGGGGGCTACATCGTTCACAAGCTTATCGCCTATGTAAAGCTCTCCCTCGCTGATTTCTTCAAGTCCTGCAATCATTCTGAGTGTTGTGGACTTACCGCAACCGGAAGGGCCTACAAGGATTATGAATTCCTTATCTGCAATATCAAGAGAGAAATCTGATACGGCTGTCACTCCGCCTGCATATCTTTTATAGATATTTTTCAACTGTAAACTTGCCATTGTTTTGACCTCCTAATGGTTTAAAAAGATACCTAATTCACACTGTTTACATTCTAACACAACTATTTAAACTTGCAAATACACTTGTTTTACAAATTTAAAACATTTTTTTGTAAACATTGCATAACAGCCATTGAAAAGCCAAACTGGTTATGCCTTATACTTGCCAAATTTAAACGCTTTCAATTCATCGTCCTTGAAAGGCGTCAGCCTATCTTCGTCCTCTGCATTAAAATCATTTTAAATTTTTCTGCGTATAAGGTCGAAGAGTTTAAAAAGAGAAAATTTTGCTATAAGACAAAGAAAATTCAAGAATAATACCAACGTATATTTGCAGAATTTTCTGTAGTATTATACAAAATTTTCCTTTTTAAACCATAATCAGTTTGACTTTTCAATGGCTTTAACCTCATCGTCGGTAAGAAGCCTGTATTCGCCCTCTTTAAGGCTTTCATCAAGGAACAGAGAGCCGTAGGAAAGGCGTTTTAAATAAATTACACTATTCCCCACAGCCTTTGCCATACGCTTTATCTGGTGGAATTTCCCCTCAGTTATAGTAAGGTTTATTTCATTTTCACTAATTCGTTCTGCTTTTGCTTCCTTTGTAATACATTCACCGATGTCAACACCTTTTGTGAGCATTTCTATTTCTTCATCGGTAATATTTTTTTCAAGCCGCACAAAATAAGTCTTTCCCGTGTTTTTATTCGGGGACAAAAGATTATGTGCAAGAGTGCCGTCATTTGTCAAAAGCAAAAAACCCACCGTATCTATATCAAGCCGCCCTGCGGGGAATAAGTCATATCGCACAAAAGACTGCGGAAGTAAAGAGAGAACCGTTTTCTGCTTTTTATCCTCGGTGGCACTTACAACACCCTGCGGCTTATTCATCATAATATAAATGTATTTTTTGTAGGATTTTTCTTCACCGTTTATAAAAATGCGTGCATTTTCATCAATCTGAAAGGAAATATCTTTTATTATATTATCCTCGTAACGAACCATGCCGTTTTTTATAGCCTTTCTTGCCTCACTTCTTGTAAGGGCTGCTGCATCTGCCACAAATTTATCAAGTCTCATTTCTCTCTCCTATGCTTTTCTCCATCTGTATTTATTATAGGAAGCATTATTCCGTCAATCGTAATACTTGAAATATCGCCACCTATTATTTTTCCGTTATAAACCAAAATATTTGCACGTGCATTCTTAGATGGTATAAGGTATGTATAACGCTTACACTTTTTTCCTTTATATGGGGTAAGGTCATATTCGCCTTCCTTTAAAAGATTATTATACCTTTCATATACAGCATTAAACTGCATAGGGATAGTAACGTCCACGACCTCTGCGGGGGTTTCTGAAACATCATAATATCCCATATCCTTTACAGTCTGCGAAAATACGGGGGCAGACTGTAGATAACCCCTTATAAAATACACTGTCATAAATCCAAGCAAAACAGAAAAAATTACCCCCAAATATTTCTTCATGCAAAAACACCCTTTCGGAATATTAATATTCCGAAAGGGTATCTTTTATTCTGCTGAGAACGGAAGAAGTGCAATGTGGCGTGCACGCTTGATAGCAATTGTCAGCTGACGCTGATGCTTTGCGCATGTGCCTGTAATTCTTCTGGGAAGAATTTTTGCACGTTCAGAAACATAACGACGAAGCTTTGCAACGTCTTTATAGTCGATGTCTGTAACCTTGTCAACACAGAACTGGCAAACTTTTTTCTTCGCCTTCCTAGCTCTGAAAGGTCTTTCAGTCTTTTCCTTTTCCATCATGGCTAAAACCTCCTATTAGAATGGTAAATCATCATCAGTACCCATGGGAGAGATAGGTTCGGGAAGTGAACCGAAATCACTGCCTGCAAAAGAATCCTCCATCACACCTGTGCCTTGAGAATCCCTCTTGCTTTCAGCAAAGTATACCTGATTTACAAGAACCTCGGTAGCGTAACGCTTCTTACCCTCACTATCATCCCAGGAGCGTGTCTGTATGCTGCCCTCAAGAGCAACAAGACTTCCTTTTTTAAAGTACTTTGAAATAAACTCCGCAGTCTGTCTCCACGCAACGCAGTTGATGAAGTCTGCCTTACGCTCTTCGCCCGGACGGACAAAGTTGCGGTCTACCGCAATTGAAAACGCACAAGTGCTCGTTCCCTGCGGTGTACTGCGAAGCTCGGGGTCACGGGTAAATCTGCCCATCAATATAACTTTGTTAAGCATCTAAATACCTCCCCTTACGCTTCCTTGCGGATTGTGATTGTACGCATTACGCCGTCTGTGATACCATAAATTCTCTCAAGCTCCTTGGGGAATTCGGGGTTTGACGTAAAGTTTACAAGAACGTAGTAACCCTCTGTCTTGAAATCGATGGGATAAGCAAGCTTTCTCTTTCCCCATACATCAGCACTCTCAATAGTTCCGTTTGCAGCTATAAGAGCCTGGAACTTCTCAGAAAGAGCAGTAATCTTCTCCTCCTCAAGTGCAGCGTCAAGAACAAAAATGGTTTCATACTTGTTGATAATTTCAGCCATTTTCTACACCTCCTTCTGGACTTTGGCTTTGGACATACCCAAAGCAAGGATAGCATTTTATCAAAATGCCTGATTATTATATAACGTAAAAAGAGGATTGTCAAGCTTTTTTTCCATTTTTCAAAAAAGAGTTCTTTCCTAATATATATTGCGACATTTTTCTTTACAAAACATCAAATATATGGTAGTATATTATAAACGGTACACAAGCGGTGGTGCTTGTACCAAAAAATTTAATATTAGGAGTGATTGTTTTGGCAAAAAATCAGGCAAAAATCGACGGTCCTATCTACGACGCACGTGAGCTTGGCGGTGGCAGAATGCTTGTTCTCGGACTTCAGCATATGTTCGCAATGTTCGGTGCAACAGTTCTCGTTCCCCTTCTTACGGGGCTGAGTGTTTCTGCAACGCTTCTCTTTGCAGGCTTGGGAACACTTTTGTTCCACTTCCTCACAAAAGGTAAGGTTCCCGCATTCTTAGGTTCATCATTTGCATTCCTTGGCGGCTACTTTGCCGTTGCAGAGGTTTGCAAAAACGCAGGCATTGAAAACTTCTCTGCTTATGCAGGTGTTGGCGTTGCGTGCGCAGGTTTTCTTTACGTAATACTTGCAATTCTCTTTAAGGTGTTTGGTGCAAAGAAGGTTATGCGTTTCTTCCCCCCGATTGTTACAGGCCCTATCATTATAGCAATCGGCCTTATCCTCTCACAGTCAGCTATTGATAACTGTGCAGGCAACTGGTGGCTCGCTATCGTTGCTATTCTTACAATTATCATATGCAACATCTGGGGCAAGGGTATGATTAAGATTATTCCCATTCTTATGGGTGTTGTTGTTTCCTACGTGGTTGCCGCAGTTACAAACTGTGTTGATTTCACCGCAGTTAAGGAAGCCTCTTGGATTGGTCTTCCCGTTGTTTGGAAAAACACAGCGTTTTCGCTCTTCGGCGGTGCTGACGCATCAGTTCTTATTACATCAATCATAGCAATCGTTCCTATTGCTATTGCTACAATTATTGAGCATATCGGCGACGTGTGCGCAATCAGCTCTACTGTTGAAAAGAACTATATTGAGGAGCCCGGTCTTCACAGAACACTCTTAGGTGACGGTCTTGCAACATCACTTGCAGCACTCTTTGGTGCTCCTGCAAATACAACCTACGGCGAAAACACAGGTGTACTTGCTCTTACAAAGGTTTATGACCCCAAGGTAGTAAGACTTGCAGCTTACTTTGCAATTCTCTTCTCATTCTCACCTAAGTTTGCAGCACTTATAAACTCAATGCCCGCTCCCGTTGTAGGCGGTGTTTCACTCGTACTTTACGGTATGATTTCTGCAGTCGGTGTAAGAAACGTTGTTGAAAATAAAGTTGACTTCACAAGCTCAAGAAATGTTATCATTGCGGCACTTATTCTTGTTCTTTCAATCGGTATCAAATATAGCGCAGCAGGCGCAGTAAATATTGCTGTAGGCAGCATTACAGTAAGCCTTTCCGGTCTTGCAGTAGCGGCTATCGTTGGTATCGTGCTTAACGCAATTCTTCCAGGTAAGGATTATGAGTTTGGCACAGACCTTCAGGGTGATACATCAGTAAACTTTAAAGTTTAAGCGGCTGACAAGGTCAGCCTTTCGAAGAGGTAAGGGCTTTCGCTCGCGCGGCACTCACCGTGCCAGCCCTTTATAGGTGTTAAAATCGAGGTACACGCCCCCGATTTTAACAGAACAAATGTCAAAAAGGCAGTACGCTATATAGCGTACTGCCTTAGTTTGTTCCGATTAAATTACGAGAGAAATCAGATAGCTCTTACAACTTTTCCGCTTCTCAGGCAACGGGAGCAAACGTGGATTGTCTTGGGAGAACCGTTAACAACAGCCTTTACAGTTTTGATGTTGGGCTTCCA
>JAZRQT010000064.1:0-2429 GCA_045650105.1 Clostridia bacterium
GTCGCTGAAATTGTCAAGGACATTACTAAGAGCGATGCAAATTTCAGTGTATACGATGTAGACGATGCAGATGAATTGATGAGTATTAACGACAGGGTAGAGTTTGCCACCGCCGCAAAAATAATGCAAAGGCGGATTAACACCAAGCTGATGCTTGAGGGAGTTACAATCATAGACCCCGATAATACATTTATATGCAATGATGCTGTTATTGGTATAGATACTGTTATATACCCCGGCACTGTTATCGAGGGTAAAACGGTTATCGGTAAAAATGTTTATATAGGCCCCAGTTGCAGATTAATAAATGCCACCATAGGTGATGACAGTGATGTGAACATTTCAACGATTGTTGACAGCTCTGTAGGAAGTAATACACATGTTGGTCCGTATGCCTATATCAGACCGGGATGTAATATCGGCTCAGGTTGTAAGGTTGGCGATTTTGTTGAACTTAAAAAGGCGCAAATCGGTGACGGAACGAAACTTAGCCATCTTACCTATGTCGGCGACGCCGAGGTTGGATGCAATGTAAACTTCGGCTGCGGAACGGTTGTTGTCAATTACGACGGTAAAAATAAATATAAGACCGTTATAAAGGACAATGCATTTATAGGATGTAATTCAAACCTTGTAGCACCTGTAACGGTGAATGAGGGGGCATATATTGCGGCAGGCTCAACAATTACTGATGAGGTGCCGAAAAACACGCTTGCAATAGCACGTGCACGCCAGATTATCAAGGAAAACTGGCAGGACAGAAGAAAGAAATGATTTAAAATTTATTATACGGAGGATATTTCAAAATGATACCACACGGTAAAAACATCAAGCTGTTTGCAGCAAATTCAAACCCGAAGCTCGCTCAGGAGATTGCAGACAACCTTCACCTTAGTATTGGTGAGTCAAATGTCGGACTTTTTTCTGACGGCGAAATTTTTGTAAACATAGGTGAAACGGTAAGAGGCAGTGACGTTTTCGTTGTTCAGTCAACAAGCTCTCCCGTAAATGACAATCTTATGGAGATGCTCATTATGATTGATGCGTTTAAGCGTGCATCTGCAGGAAGAATTACTGCCGTAATTCCCTATTTCGGATATGCCCGTCAGGACAGAAAAGCAAAGGCGAGAGACCCGATCAGTGCAAAGCTTGTTGCAGACCTTATCGCAACTGCAGGTGCAGACAGAGTTCTTACGATGGACCTTCACGCACCGCAGATTCAGGGATTTTTCAACATACCTGTGGATCATTTGCTCGGTGTGCCGATTTTGGCTCCGTACTTCATAGAAAAGTTTAAGGACGATATGGATGATACTGTAGTTGTATCTCCAGACTTTGGAAGTGTTACCCGTGCAAGAAACTTTGCACAGAAGCTTCACGCACCCATTGCTATTATTGATAAACGCCGTCCCAAGCCTAACGTTAGTGAGGTTATGAATATAATCGGCGAGGTTAAGGATAAGAGAGTTATTCTTGTAGACGATATGATTGATACCGCAGGTACAATCGTTCACGCAGCACAGGCTCTTGTTGACAAGGGTGCAAAGGAAGTGTACGCTTGCTGTACACATCCTGTACTCAGCGGCCCTGCTATTGAAAGACTTGAGGCAAGCCCCATTAAAGAGCTTGTATGTCTTAACACAATAGAGCTTCCGCCCGAAAAGATTATGAAGAAAACAAAAATCCTCAGCGTAGCTCCTATTTTTGCAGAGGCTATTGAGCGTATTTACGAGGACGTTTCCGTGAGTCCGCTTTTCGTATAATTAATTACATAAAATATTAATGATGCCGCCCGGAATATGTCCGTGGCGGCATTGTGGGGTTAAGGAGAATTAAAAATGCATCTTATAGTAGGTCTTGGAAATCCTGGTCGTGAATATGAAAAGACAAGGCATAATGTAGGCTTTATAGCGATAGATTATTTGGCTTCACAGATAGGTATAAAAATGGGTAAGCTTAAATTTAAAGCAATCTGCGGAGAAGGCTTTATAGGAACAGAAAAATGTATTCTTATGAAACCGCAGACCTTTATGAATTTAAGCGGAGAGAGTGTGCGTGATGCTGCCGAGTTCTATAAAATTGCACCCGAGGATATAATTGTAATGTATGATGACGTAAACCTCGAAACGGGAAAGGTCAGAATACGCCCGTCGGGAAGTGCAGGCGGACACAACGGAATGAAAAACATTATATACCTTCTTAATTCCGATAATTTTCCGAGGATACGTTTTGGTGTAGGTGCGCCCGAGCACGACCTTGCCCAGCACGTTTTAGGTCATTTTAATGAACAGGACGGCGTAAATGTTACGAGTGCGATTAAAAGAACTGAAGATATAATCAGTACAATTCTGACAAAGGGCATAGCTGAAGCGATGAGCAGATATAATAATAAGGCGTTGTGATATAATGAATGTATTTGACAAAATGCT
>JAZRQT010000065.1:0-3221 GCA_045650105.1 Clostridia bacterium
AGATGCACAAATTACTGTATCGGGACACTCAAAAGGGGGGAATAAGGCACAGTTTGTTGCAATTAATTCTATGCGCCCCTCTCTGTGTCTGAGCTTTGACGGGCAGGGCTTTTCGCCCGAGGCTTTAAAAGCATTTAAAAATAAGCTTGGCGCACAATACGAAAAAAGGCGGCAAAGCATACATAGCTTTGCCGCAGAAAATGATTTTGTAAGTGTTCTGGGAAAACCTCTTGTTCCCCAAAATAATATATACTATTTTAAATCACGTATGGGTGTTCACCATATAGATGCCATTCTTACTGACATGGGAAAGCTTCGCCGTCAGTGTGAGCAGGGCGCACTATCAATGTATGTTCAGGGTGTTTCCGGGGAGCTTATGCAAACCCCGCCCTTTTTTCGCCACCCTCTGACAACGGGGGTTATGAGCTTGTTTCAAAAGGATAAGTAAAAAAGCTTCAGAACGGACCTGCCTGAGTCAAGCGGAGCTATAAATAAAGATTTTTTGTAAAGCAAAAAATCCACCATCACTTCGCATTTCGAACTTCGCATTTCGAATTTGCTGTACCACCGCCTTTTTGCGGGCTGGACTTTTTTTACATCCCCTATTATTCTGATTTATGTCCTTTATCTTCTATTGCCTGCGCAATTAAGGATGCATATTCTCTGCACTTTTCCTCGCTTTCGCTTTCAATCATTATGCGGATAACAGGCTCCGTTCCGCTCTTACGAAGAAGTGCCCTTCCTTTTCCTGCAATAAGCGTTTCTACCTCTGAAAGCTTTTTCAAAACCTCACTGTCAGAAAGGACCGCCTCTTTATTCTTTACACGAACATTTTGCGTGTACTGCGGATAAAGTATAACAGGCGCTGCAAGCTCTGAAAGCGGCATTTTACTATCGCAGATTTCCTCCGTCACCATAATGGCGGTGAGAATTCCGTCGCCCGTTGTTGCATATTTTTTAAGGATAATATGGCCTGACTGCTCTCCGCCGAGGCAGAAATCCTTCTCCTGCATACATTCATATACAAAGCGGTCACCCACATTAGTCTGCGCACACTTGATGCCTTCCTTTTCCAAACTCCGGATAAATCCGCTGTTTGACATAATTGTTGCAACAACAGTATTCCCGTTGAGCATTCCTCTTGATTTAAGACGCTTTCCTAAGATATAGAGCATCTTATCTCCGTCTACAACATTACCGTTTCCGTCAACTGCTATACATCTGTCCGCATCTCCGTCAAAGGCAAAGCCTACGTCAAGATGCTGTTCTTTTACAATGCGGCATAGTTTTTCTATATGAGTAGAGCCGCAGTTTTCGTTAACATTAAGTCCGTTGGGGTCTGCACCTATTACAACAGTCTGCGCACCGAGTGCACCGAAAACCGATTTTGCAATCATCCACGATGCTCCGTTTGCACAATCAAGACCTATTTTGAGGTTTTTATACGAAT
Organism: Clostridia bacterium; assembly: GCA_045650105.1. Classification (GTDB taxonomy): domain Bacteria; phylum Bacillota; class Clostridia; order UMGS1883; family UMGS1883; genus UMGS1883. The sequence continues at coordinate 1,451 of JAZRQT010000065.1, forward strand.
GTGATGCCAGAGAAATAAGGTATCCCACATATCTGTTTCTGCCCGAGGAATAGTCTACAATACAGCCTATCTTTTCTCTGCACGCAAGCGGCAGGTCATCTCCTGGAATGCCGATAGCACTGAGATTACCGTCAATATATGCTTCAATAAGTGCCGTAACCTTATCATCAAGCTTTTCGCCGTAGCGGTTTATAACCTTTATTCCGTTATCATAATAGGGGTTATGCGATGCAGTAATCATAATACCGCAATCAAAATCCTCCTGACGTGTTACATAAGAAACGCTGGGCGTTGTTGTAACGTGAAGCATATACGCATCAGCACCTGATGCAGTTATTCCCGCTACAATTGAATATTCCAGCATATAGCTTGAACGCCTCGTATCCTTGCCTATTACGATACGTGGTCTGTAGCCTGCTTTAGCACATCCTGAAAGAGGAGAGGAATAGTACCATCCTAAGAATCTGCCTACTTTATATGCCTGCATTGATGTCAAGGTAAGATTTGCCTCACCACGAAAACCGTCTGTACCAAAATATTTATTTTTTATTTCTTTATCAGGACTTTTGAAAGAAAGATTTATTTTATCGTGTAAAAGCTCATCCGCCGAAACATTAAAAAGTTCGCAAAGCTGCAGTACCTTATCAATCTGTGGAAGAGCCTGATCCATTTCCCATTTTGAAACGGATTGTCTTGATACCGAAATTTTTTCGGCAAGCTGTTCCTGTGATATATCTGCCGCTATGCGAAGAGACGCAATTTTTTCACCTATTGTCATGAAATACAACTCCTTGTGGAAAAATCTTGGTATGTCATTAATTATATTCAATTGTAACAGAGAAAATACATATCATCAACCAACTTTACCTTGAATTTTTTGCAACCTGCAGTTGCAAAAAAATCCGTTTTTTCTCTTTATTACAGTTTTAATTATACAAAAAGCGCATTAATTGTAAACTTAAATTTACAAAAATGCGCTTTAAAATTATATTTTGTTCCACGACCTCGGCACATAAATATCATTAAATGTATATATTGCAAAACGGTCGCTCATCCCTGCGATGTAATCGCAAACTGCCCTTTCAATGCCCTGTGTCCACGCAATTTCCTGCATATGAATGGGAAGTGCATCAGGCTTTTCACAATAGTATGTGAAAATGCCCTCTATTATTCCGTCTACCTTTTTTTCCTCTTTTTTAGCACTTGAGCCTATATACACATACTCAAACATAAATTTACGCAGTGCATTCATCGCTTTTTCCACATCCTCACTCATAAGGATGTCGTTTTTTCCCTGCGATGCAAAAATTATATCCTTTACGAGGGTATTTATCCTCTCTGAATGCGTTTCCCCAAGAATTTCTGTAATGCTCTTTGGAATGCTTTGCGGTGATATAACTCCGCCACGGCACGCATCATCAATATCGTGATTTATGTATGCAATTCTGTCTGCATACTTAAGAACCTTTCCTTCAAGAGTTTGCGCCTCACACTCTCCGGGGTGGTTTTTTATTCCGTCAAGTACTTCTATTGTCAAATTAAGGTTTTCAAGCACTTCCACAACTCTGAGACTTTGCTCATTATGGCGAAATCCACTGCTGCACAGCTTATCAAGTGCCTTTTCACCTGCATGACCAAACGGCGTATGACCTAAATCGTGTCCCATCGCCATTGCCTCCGCCAAATCTTCGTTAAGACGAAGCGAACGCACAATTGTACGTGCAATCTGCGAAACCTCAAGCGTATGTGTAAGACGTGTTCTGTAGTGGTC
>JAZRQT010000066.1:0-10877 GCA_045650105.1 Clostridia bacterium
CCGACGGAAATCGTAATACCGATTTCCTCCCGAATACGCTTTCTGAGAATAGCGGCAATTTCTTCGCCGCTGCCGAAAAGCTGTTTTGTGCCTGTTACGTCGGGCCAGCTTTCATCAATTCCAAAACGCTCAACAAGGTCGGTATACTCACTGTAAATTTTATTTACTCTTTCACTGTACTTTTGATAAAGGTCGTGATGCGGCGGAACTATTACAAGAGAAGGGCATTTTCTTTTTGCACTGTAAATGGTTTCTGCAGTTTGCATGTTATACTTTTTTGCAAGCTCGTTTTTTGCTAAGATTATTCCGTGGCGTGCCTCAACACTGCCACCTACTGCCATAGGAACATCCTTAAGCGACGGATTAAGTGCACACTCAACCGATGCAAAAAATCCGTTGCAGTCACAATGAAGTATTGTGCGTTCCAAGCATCATCACCTCCCTTAAGTAAATTTTAACATAATAAAATTATAATTGCAATGTGTGGGGGTAATTATTCTTGTAAGAAATAAAAACAGTTAAAACCTTGACTATGCCCCCCTTTTTGGTGTATTATATAATAGTATACCAATGGGTATTGGAGGTTTAGGTTGTGAATGCAGCGGCGTATATAATGGACGTACTGGGCATACTGCTTGCCAAGGGCATCGGCTTTTTAAGAGATATTGTTTTTGCATCGGTGTTCGGGGCGAGTGTATATACCGATATGTACTTTCAGATTTTCGGTCTTGTAAATCTGATTTTTACGGGAATAGGGGTTGCATTATCAACCCTTGTAATAAAAAATCTTAATAAAACGCAGTGTGACAGCGAGGAGAAGAAGCGCAGCTACGTTTCGCATTTCATTACAAAAACAACGCTTATATCTCTTGCGGCAATTTTTATTATGTACCTTTTTTCAGGTGTGATAGTTCGTCTTCTGCTCCCGGCGATTGATGGGGAGAGCTACACGATTGCACTTAAAATGATGTATATAATGCTGCCGTCATTTCTGTTTGTTATAATAGCATATATAATTTCAGGTGTGCTTCAAAACTGCCGTGTGTTTTTTATCAGCTCAATAATGAGCCTGCCGTTTAATGTGGTGATAATAGCGTCGCTTTTTATAAAAAATGTCGACATTGTAACAGTGGGAATAGTTACAACAATAGGATGGTTTTTGCATATCGCAGTGCAGCTCCCGTCTTTTTATAAAAAGGGTTACAGGCTCTTTACGGGTGGAAAATGTGAAAAGACATCTTCAGGGCTAAGCCGTGAGCTTGTCTGGATTTTCATATCAAATATGATGTTCCAGGTATGCTTTATAATTGACAAGGCGTTTGTAAGCGGTGATAGCGGTGCGGCGACAACTATCAATTATGCTTCCAATCTGTTTATTACAATCGCAAGTGTATTTGTAGTGGCGATGAGTAATGTTGTTTTCCCGTCAATCAGCCGTAATTATGAGGAGGGCAATACAGAATATGTTCGCTCCCTTGTAAAATACATTATTGTAGTAATGTTCGTGATTTTTGTTCCGTTCATATTAACGGTAAGCTGTTTTGGAAATCAGCTTATAGCCGTTCTTTATGAACGTGGTGAATTCACGCCCGACCTTACGAGGACAACTGCACTGCTTTTTGCGATTTATACAATGGGCGCATTCGGGTATGTCTGTCAGGAGCTTTTTAATAAACTTTTATACCTTGATGCAAGGTATTCTTATACAGTGGCAGGAACAACCCTGGTGATAGCACTTAAAATAGTTTTAAATCTGCTTGCGGGCGGAAAAGTTTTTGTTGTGGCGACAGCGACTACCGTCCTGTTTACGCTCTATGCAGCCCTGATTGCATTTGCAATGAAAAAGGTTATCGGAAATTATATGGACAGCGATTTGGGAAAAAATCTTTTAAAAATAATTATATCGGGCGTGTGTGCGTTTTTGGTGTTTATAGTGTGTAAAATGCTACTTCCCGCACTTACGTATGGCAGATTTACATTTTTACTGCCGCTTGCACTGTGCGCAGTTATATACATTGCGACACTAACATTAAGCGGAGTTTTAAAAACAGTGATAAAGGGAAGAAATGCGGAGTATTCCGTTTCGGTTGAAGGAGAGAGAAAATGATAAAAAAAAGTTTGGCTATCCGTCTTATGATAATACTGCTTATTATCGGTATTATGGCACCCACTTTTTTTCACAGGGCAGAAAATGAGAAAAGAAATAACGATGTGATTTTTGCACTTAATTACAATAATGCGGCAATGGTGCTGAGCGGGGAGGAACTTGACGAAGCCCTTGCTGAAAATAAGAAAATGGGTGTAAAAACACTTCTTATAGGGGAGGAGAGTATTAACTCCCTCATTTCGGCAGGCGATATTACAGGAATAAAATATAATGTTTTGTGTCATAAGTACGATGACGAGAGTGAAGATATTATAAAACAGCTTGCAGGTGACAGAAAAATTCATAATGACAGCTATGTTCTTATATCCAAGCGTCCCGAGCGTAAAGAGTTTTTGGACAAGTGGATAAGTGCAAAGTATGCCGAAAATGAATATGTAAAAAAGACCACCCCGCTCGGTGCTGATGTATACGTTATTTATGAGGGCGTAAGCGATGCGTGGAAGGTAGCGCTAGGCTTTGATGAGCAGAAAATTGAGTATGCACATAAAAAGGGCTTTGATATTGTTCTTTCCATGATGGTAAATGCATATTCCCAGACACGTTACATTGAACATATAGATGAAATTGCAGCTAAGTACGGTATAAAGTTCATAAACCTTAAAAAAGGGCAGGAGAGCTTTGCTCAGGAAAAGAAGGAGAAAAAGAATTACACTGCGCTTTGCAATATGATTAAGGAGCGTGACCTTTATCTCATTCTGACGGAAGAACAGACACAGCTTTCAAATCAGAAGCCTATCGGTTATGAAAAGCTTATAAAAAGTGCAGACGGAAAAGTTCTGCGTGGCTATGATACGGCAGATTTTGAAACGAAGAATACGGGCGCAACCATTTCGGACAAGCGCTATTATCAAATCCTTAATTCCGTTATTGACAGAAATATCAGATTTGTTACGATAAATCAGCTTACAAACGGAACAGACACCTTCGGCAGAAAAAGCGAAAAGACAAATATCGCTACGAAGGCAGTTATGGAAAAGCTTTCAGATGTAGGCTTTAATACGCAAAGCTATGATATGCGTTATGATTACACTGTAAACAGAAAAGTGGTAAGTGCGGCAGCATTGGTGCTTATTATCCTTATGGGTATTATGATGCTCGAATGGCTTTTTGGAAAGAAGATGCCCGTGCTTTACATCATTGGTATTATCGGCAGTGTGCTCGGGGTAGTCTTCACGTATATTGCGCCTGAGGCAGTAGTGCTTCTTTATCCTACACTTTTTGCACTCGCCTCGTCCTGCTTCTCCTTTACGGCAGTAATGGTATTTATAAAGAATATGCGTGAAAAGCTTTCTGATGCTATGCTTATCATAACTGCGCTTGCGCTTACGCTTTTGTGTCTTGCACTTTGCGGATTTGTGCAGACAGTTCTTCTTTCAGGACTTGACTATTATCTCAATTCTATTATTTTCAGGGGAATAAAGCTTTCACTTATTGTTCCGATAGCGTACAGTGCAGTAGCATTTGGTTTGATATTTGGTGAAAATACAGACGAGCATTTTATGAAAAAGGTAATAAAATGTCTTAATGCAGATATAAAGGTTTACTGGGTGATTATAGCAGGCGTGATTGGCGCTGTCGGTGCGATATACCTTATCCGCAGCGGCAATGTTACGAGTATTTCACCGCTTGAAAACTTTATGCGTAACACAATTACCCAGATTATGCCTGCACGTCCCAGAACAAAGGAATTTCTTATCGGCTGGCCGTGCCTGGTACTTTTATTATACTATATCAAAAATACACGGTGTACGCTGCTGCAGTGGTGCTTAACGGTAGGCTCGTCAATTCTTTTTGCATCGGTATTAAACAGCTTTTGCCATGTGTTTACGACCTCATCCGTTATTTTTACACGCCTTATGAACGGATTTCTGGTTGGTATGGCAATAAGTGCTGTGCTTTATGTTTTAAACCTTATCGCAGTGCGCATAGTAAAATATTTTGTGAAAACGGGTAAAGAAAAATGGGGAATTGTCTGACAACGCAAAAGGCATTTAGGTCTCTTATTGCAAGTGCAAGAAGCGGAAATGTACGGCAGGCGTATATTTTCGAGGGAATAAAGGGCATCGGCAAATATACGGCGGCACGTATTTTTGCAAATGCAATTCACTGCACGGGCGAAAATAAGCCGTGCGGAGTTTGCCCTGACTGCAAAAAGCATATTGCAAACACCCACAGTGATTTATTTGTTGTGGGGGGCGGCGGACAGATAAAGGTTGAGGATATCAGGCAGATGAATGAGGAGCTTTATATAAAGCCTGCACTTTCATCACGTAAAATCTGTATCGTCAGAAATGCCGATAATATGAACCAGGATGCACAGAATGCACTTTTAAAATCGTTTGAGGAGCCGCCCGCATATGCAGTTATAATTCTGCTTTCGGAAAACATAAAAAACCTTTTGCCGACTATACGTTCACGTGGAAACAAGGTTGTATTTGAGCCTTTTTCAGAAAAAGAAATCAGTGAGTATCTTTTAAGGCAGTATCCTTTAAAAAAGGATGCAATCCCCTTTGTTTCGCTCTATAGCGGCGGTGTTATAGGAAGGGCAATAGATATTTTGGAAAATGAAGAATTTTTCGAAACACGAAACAAGATGTTTCGGGCGATTGCTTCTCTTACGGGGGACAGAATGTCAATTTTCACCGTTTCCGATGCTTTCGGTGCAAAGGGCGGAAAGGGCGCTTTTGAAAACTGCGATTTATACTTTGATTTATTTACAAGCTTTATGCGTGACGTTCTTGCAATAAAAACGGGTGCACGTGTAATAAATCAGGATATGAGTGCTTTGATAGAAGCCTTTTGTGCAAAGGTCACTTCGTCATCTGTGCTCAGTATTATACAGCGTACTGCAAAGGTGCGCTCGGAGCTTAATGTTTCGATGAAATATGAGTTATGGATTGTTAATATGCTGATAAATTGTTGGGAGGATATTAATGGTAAAGGTAGTAGGAGTTAAATTTAAAGAAACGGGAAAAGCATACTTTTTTGCACCCGGTAAGTTTGAACCGCAGCAGGGACAGGCAGTAATTGTTGAAACTGCACGTGGCCTTGAATACGGAACTGTGGCAATGACAGAGCGTGAAGTTGGCGAGGAGGAGATTGTTGCCCCCCTTAAGGAAATTGTCAGAATTGCAACGGAGCAGGACAAAGCTCAGGTTGAAAAAAATAAGAAAAAGGAAAAAGAGGCTTTTACAATCTGTGAGGAAAAAATATTGAAGCATAAGCTTGATATGAAGCTTGTTGATGTCGAATATACCTTCGATGCAAATAAAATCCTTTTCTACTTCACTGCAGAGGGCAGAGTGGATTTCCGTGAGCTTGTAAAAGACCTTGCAGGCGTTTTCAGAACGAGGATAGAGCTTCGTCAGATTGGTATTCGTGACGAGGCGAAAATGCTCGGCGGAATAGGAATTTGCGGAAGAAAGCTTTGCTGCAGCAGCTTCCTTGACGGCTTCCATCCCGTATCTATCAAAATGGCGAAGGAGCAGGGCTTAAGCCTTAATCCTACAAAGATTTCGGGTAATTGCGGGCGACTTATGTGCTGCCTTAAGTATGAGCAGAACTGTTATGACGAATTTTTGAAGATTGCCCCTGCAGTTGGTGCAATTGTCGAGACGCCAAACGGAAAGGGCACAGTGCAGAGTGTAACAATACTTAAGGGCATTGCAAAGGTAATGCTTGAGGGTGAAGGAGAAAATCAGCTTATGGAAGTTAATTTCTCCGACCTTAAAATACTTAAAAATAACCACAAAAACCACGATAATGCAGATGAAGATATGAAGGAACTTAAAAAGCTGGAGGAAAACTGATGAAGATAGTATTGCTCGATGCCGCAACTATGGGTGCAGATATTGATTTTTCGCCGCTTGAAAAGGTGGGTGAGGTTATAAAGTACTCAAACACTCTGCCTGCAGAGCGCAGGGAGCGTATAAAGGATGCCGACGTTCTGGTTGTGAATAAAGTTGTGCTTGACAGTGAGGTTTTAAGCGGTGCACAAAATATTAAGCTTATATGTGTTTTTGCAGTAGGGTACAATAATATAGATATTTCTTACTGTAAGGAACATAATATAAAGGTGCGCAATGTTCCGGGATACTGCACGCAGAGCGTTTGTCAGCATACGTTTGCACTGCTTTTTGATTTAATTGAAAATATGCGTTATTATGATGATTTTGTAAAGAGCGGCAAATACAGCGACAGCGGTATTGCAAATCATCTTGGACGTCCCTTTTTTGAAATATCGGGCAAAAAATGGGGCATTATAGGTATGGGCGCAATCGGGCGTGCCGTTGCAGATTGTGCGGCGGCATTTGGTGCTGAGGTGAGCTACAGCAGTATAAGCGGCGCTAAAAGGGAGGAAAAGTATGAAAATATCTCCCTTGATACTCTCCTTAGGGAAAGTGACATTATAAGCGTACACGCACCTCTTAACGAAAAGACAACGCACCTTATCGGGGAGAGGGAGCTTTCTCTTATGAAGAAAACTGCCGTTATAATAAATGTCGGCAGGGGCGCAGTTATCGACGAGGATGCACTCGCACGTGCAATTGATAATGGTACTATTGCAGGATGCGGTCTTGACGTGTATTCTGTAGAGCCGCCCGCAAAGGAAAGTCCCATTTTAAATATAAAGGACAAAGATAAGGTCATATACACTCCGCATATTGCCTGGTCATCGTTTGAGGCAAGGGCAAGGTGTGTCAGTATGACGGCAGATAATATCTTAGCATTTATAAACGGTGAAAGCAGAAATGACGTATGGTAATGGAGAACTGTAAAGAATGAAATTAAACACTAAAAAATTTACGGCAGGCATAATTATGCTTGCCATAACTGTTTTTATGTTGTCATATGCGGCGTTTGCAACATATGATGTAAAAATACTTGTTAATGGGGAACGGGTGCAGACAAGCACTGCGCCGTATATTGAAAACGGCTCTACCTTAATTCCGCTTCGTGATGTGTTTGAAACGCTGGGTGCAGAGGTTGTATGGGACGATGAAGACCGCTTTGCGGCGGCGGCAAAGGACGGCGTATTGGTACAGATATATCCCGACAGCGGAAAGTTTATAAAGAATAGTCAGGAAATAGAGCTTCCTGTATCTCCTAAAATCACGAATGACAGAATAATGGTGCCGCTTCGTGCGCTCTCGGAGGCGTTTGGATACAATGTACTGTGGAGCGGTGATGATTACACCGTCAGCATTACAGACACAAATCTGCTGAAAGTTCATTTTCTTGATTGCGGACAGGCAGATTGCGCATTTGTTGAGCTTCCCGACGGAAAATGTATGCTGATAGATGCGGCTGAAAGTTCTTTTGGGAAATCACTCCGGGCGTATATCAGAGAGAAGGGGTATTCTCATATAGACTATGTGATTGCAACGCATCCACACAGTGACCATATAGGCGGTATGGCGCATATTCTTGAAAGCTTTACTGTAGGCACCTTTTATATGCCCAATGTACCCCACACTACAAAAACGTACGAAAAAATGCTTGATGCACTTTTAAAAAACGGATGTGAATGTGTATATATATCTACGGGCTATGATATTGAAGATGAGCCTTATTCCATTAAGATTTTGTCACCGCTTGCAGAGGACTATATAAGAATGAATAATTATTCTGCGGTAACAAAGCTTTCGTATAAGGACACGCAGATACTTTTTTCTGCAGATGCGGAGGCAACTGCGGAGGAGGAAATGGTAAGCGCAGGACTTGATTTAACGGCGGATATTCTTAAAGCAGGTCACCACGGAAGTGCGACATCTACCACTCACCGATACCTCAGTGCCGTAAGCCCAAAGGATGTGGTGATTTCGGTGGGACGTGACAATTCCTATGGCTTTCCAGCGTCTACCGTGCTGTCGCAGATAGAGGCTCTTGGTGCGAGGGTGCACCGCACAGACCTTGAAGGCAATATAACTGCGGTAAGTGACGGATATATTTATGTTTTGCATTGAAGGGTGAATAATGGAAAATTTGATACTTTCCTTTAAAGTGGTAGCACCGCTTATAATACTGATGCTCCTCGGCGCATTTATGCTGAGGGTACATATCTTTGATGATGCTACCGTTAAAAAAATGAATACAGCAGTTTTTAAGGTGTTTCTTCCCACTTTAATTTTTTATAATATATATAATTCATCAATTGATGATATAAAAGATATTCGGGCGACACTTTATGCGGCAATTGTTCTTATGTCGGCATTTGCCTGTTTTTCCGTATTTGTTTGTCATATTGAAAAAGACCCACGAAAGCGTGGAGTAATGGTCCAGGGTATCTGCCGAAGTAATTTTGTAATATTCGGTGTTCCGCTCTGCGTATCTCTTTGCGGCGAGCAGATACTTGGAAAAATATCTGTTGCAGTTACAATTATTATCCCTGTCATTAATATTTTGTCGGTTGTTGTGTTAGAGGTTTTTCGTGGCGCAAAGCCGAGTGTTAAAAAGATACTAAAGGGAATTATAACAAACCCTTTGGCGATTGCATCAGTGCTTGGTATGCTTGCGCTTGTAAGCGGTATTAAGCTTGGCGGCGTTTTGACATCGGCACTTGGAGATGTGTCCAAAATTGCGACTCCTCTTGCGCTTATTCTGCTTGGTGCATCTATTGACCTTAAAAAGGTCAGGGGAAATATGAGACTGCTCTTAATTGCTGTTTTAGGTAAGCTTGTAGCCCTTCCGTTTATCGGCATTTTTATAGCTGTCCTTATGGGTATGCGCAATGGAGACTTAGCTCTTTTAATAGCGGCACTTGCCGCCCCGACGGCAGTTTCCTCATATCCGATGGCACTTTCAATGGACGGTGACGGAGAGCTTGCGGCGCAGATTGTGGCATTTGGTACGGTGCTTTGTATAGTGACGGTATTTTTATGGGTGTTTGTACTAAAGCAACTTGGCTTGATTTAAAAAGAAAAGACGATGCAAATTTTGCATCGTCTTTTTTTCTTTTTAATGAGCAGCCCTGTAAGCCGAGTTCTGTCGTTTAAAACGGTCATCTATCTACGCCGTATATCTCTACACGGCTCCAGCCGCCCGTCGGATTATAGGTCGGACAAACTAATCCTGTCGGCGTTGCTTCAGATGGGGTTTACATGGCACAAAGCGTTACCGCAATGTCGGTGGGCTCTTACCCCGCCTTTCCACCCTTACCCGATAAATCGGGCGGTTTATTTCTGTTGCACTTTCCTTAGAGTCGCCTCCACCGGGATTTCTCCGGCATCCTGTCCTGTGAAGCTCGGACTTTCCTCATCAGCGAAAAATCGCTGCCGCGACCGTTCAGGCTGCTCGAATATATATTTTATCACACAATTTCATCCGTGTCAATTAGGGGGGAGGTTTCAGCCTCGCTTATGCAAATGCTTAGCTCTCCCTCAAACTTTTGTGTAAGCTTACGGCAAAGGAGCTTTGTCACAATTTTTTCACTGTCAAAATGTCGCATTTCAATAAAATCAATGTTGTCGTTGATATTAAATGCGCAGACCTCATGATGCTTTAAATCGCCTGAAATATATACGTCTGCACCCAAGTCCTTTGCTATGGTGCAAAGCTCACCGCTTCCGCTGCCGTTACATACTGCAACGGTTTTTATTTCTCTGTCAGCAGTAAAGGTTGAAAAAAGCTTTTTAATGCCAAATTCCTTTTTAATTTTTTCACACAGTGATTTTGCAGTGGTCCCTGCAGGCGCATTGCAAAGCCTTCCCAAAACACCCTCAAGGTTTGAAACAGGGCTAAGAGAGAGAAGTGAGCACACCTCGTCAGTAAGTCCTGATGGTGCACTGTCAAGATTTGTGTGTGCACTGTATATGCTGATACCGTTTTCAATTGCACAAAGGAGCATTTCGCCCTCGTCAGAGTTATCGGTAATATTTTTAATCGGGTTAAATATAACGGGGTGATGCGTAATAATAAGCTCTGCCCCTATTTCTGCCGCCTCACGCACTACGTTTTTACTCGAATCAAGGCACAAAAGGACTTTTGTGATTTCTTTATCACTGCGCCCCACCAAAAGACCGGCATTGTCAAAATCCTCGGCGTACTCTTTTGGAAAAAGCTGTTCTATATAATCTGTTATATCTTTTAATGCTGCCATAGTTACTCTCCTTTTTGCAGCTTTTCATATTCTGCTTTAAGATAAAGACAGTGTTCCTCTCTTTCCCTTGCAGAAGGGGAGGAGGAGATGTTTTTCAGTATAACGTCTATTTCATATAAACGGTAGCGTACATAGTCATCAAAAAGCGGCGGTCTGTGCTTTATAAGAAACGGTCCTATTTCCATTTCAACTTCACTAAGAAGGGGACTTTCACCACGTTTTGCAAGAAGTGCCGTATACATTTTTCTGCCCTCACTGCAAATAGCTTCCTTTTCTATTACATAGCCGTTTTTACACAGATATTCCCGAAGGTGTCTGTGTGCCGTCTGCATCTGCAGTACAAAATACGTACATCCCTTTTCGTTTTCAAGAATACTCGCAATGGTTTCGCCGCCCATTCCTGCGATAATAGCGCACTGTGCCTCTTTATCCTTTATTGCACAAAAGCCGTCAGAAAGCCTTGTTTCCACAATATCTCCTGCCTGGAAAAGGGCAATGTTTTTTTCAGCCTGAAGAAGAGGCCCCTTTTTAATATCTGCGGCAATAACTTTTTTTGCGATACCTTTCTTTGCAAGATAGATTGCTACGTATCCGTGGTCAGTTCCTATATCG
>JAZRQT010000067.1:0-2285 GCA_045650105.1 Clostridia bacterium
ACTAAGCCTTACCGACTGCGCACTGGGTCCTTTACCAATTATAATATCAAGGGAAAAGTCCTCCATCGCAGGGTAGAGTATTTCCTCCACCGCACGTGAAAGACGGTGAATTTCATCGATAAAAAGAACATCCTGCGGGCCAAGATTTGTAAGAATTGCCGCCAAATCCATAGGCTTTTCAATGGCAGGTCCGCTCGTAACCCTTATATTAACGCCCATTTCGTTTGCAATTATCGAGGCAAGCGTCGTTTTACCAAGTCCCGGAGGGCCGTAAAGAAGGCAATGGTCAAGCGCTTCACGCCGTGCAAGTGCCGCATCTATATATATTTTCAGGCTGTCCTTAACCTTATCCTGCCCTATATATTCGTCCATCGTTTTGGGGCGTATGGAATGTTCAACTTCATTGTCGCCATCTATTTGGCGTGTAGATATAATTCTCTCATCAAATTCCATTTGACATTCTCCTTAAAGCCTCTTTTATAATATCCTCGGTGCTCATACCTTGCGAGCCTATCTGCATAACAACCTTCTGTGCCTCAGACGGTGACGCACCAAGCGCAATGAGGGCATTTACCGCACCCGTATCAGCCCTGACAGCACCAATCGGTACACTCTGCGCTGTCGCCGAACCTCTACCGACTGCCTCCTGCGTATCAATTTTCCCTTTAAGCTCAAGTATAACACGCTGTGCCATCTTTGTTCCCACACCGGGCGCACGTGTGATTGCCTTAACATCCTCTGAAATAATTGCAAAGGCAAGGTCCTCTACACTTAGCGTTCCCAATATTGCAAGTGCCGCCTTTGGTCCTATTCCTGAAATTGAAATAAGCTTATTAAAATAGCTCATTTCTTCACTTGTAAGGAAGCCGTACATCTGCGGTTCCTCATCCCTTATTTGAAAATATGTATTTACAGTAACATTTTCACCTACAGAGCCAAGCTTTGCAATATCCGACGAGGGCATATTTACAAAAAATCCTATTCCGCCTACATCTATTACTGCACCGTTTTCATTTTTTGCGGCAATTACTCCCCTTAAAAAAGAAATCATAACCGTATTCCTCCAAAATCCCTGATAGAATTAAACCTCATACTGTTTCCATGACAAACTGCGATTGCCAGTGCATCTGCAACGTCATCAGGCTTTGGCACAGAGCTAAGGCCGAGGATTGATTTCATCATCTGCTGAATTTGCCCCTTGCTCGCCCTGCCGTAGCCCGTCAGTGCCTGTTTTACCTGAAGCGGTGTATATTCAAACACAGGAATTGAGTTATGTACCGCCGCAAGAAGTATTACACCCCTTGCCTGACCTACTGCAATGGCTGTTTTTGCATTGTTGTTAAAAAACAGCTCCTCAATACTCATCGCATCAGGTCTGTACATCTTTATTATTTCATCTATGCCCTTATATACAAGCTCCAGCCTCTCGCCGAGCGGTGTGTGTGCACGTGTTGTAACGGCATCATAGGCAACTGTTTTATAGCTGTTCCCCTCTTTATCCACAACGCCGTATCCGACAATTGCAATTCCGGGGTCTATTCCAAGTATCCGCATAATATCAATCCTTTTGCTTACGTAGCATAGCATCCTTTACAACAGGTCTGTCCGTTTTTATATAAAGCGTCATTGCTGCGTGATTGGCAACTTCTATATCATTCATATTCTCGTCCTTCAAAACCTCTACCTTCTGTGTGAAGTAGTCTTCCCCGGGCTGTATAATTTCTATTTCATCACCCTTGAAGAAACGGTTTCTCTGACTTACCTTTGCAAGCTTTGTATTTTCATCATAATCAAGAACTATGCCTACAATATCGCACTCACGTATATACGAGCTTGTCCCGTATATCTGTGCACCCGTATCGGGTATACCGAAGAAAAATCCTGTGTAATAATCACGGTGGCTGACCTTTTTAACCTCTTTGAGCCATTCGGGGTTAAACACATACCTGGGCGGATTTTCATAGTATTTATCAATTGCTTTTCTGTATGCCGCAACTATTGTTGCAACATAATACTCACTCTTTACCCTGCCCTCTATTTTAAGGGAGCTTACACCGCTTGCAATAAGCTCGGGAACGTGCTCAATCATACATAAATCCTTTGAATTCATAATGAATGTTCCCCGCTCATTTTCAAACACGGGCATATATTCACCCTGGCGTTTTTCCTCCATCAGGGCATACTGCCATCTGCACGGATGACTGCACGCACCGTAGTTACTGTCACGTGCCGTCATATAGTTGCTTAAAAGGCATCTTCCCGAATATGATACACACATTGCACCG
>JAZRQT010000068.1:0-2306 GCA_045650105.1 Clostridia bacterium
CCGACTTATGTATTTCAGAAGTCTCAAAAAAAACTGCGCCGAGGTTTCTATCAACGACACCATAGACGTAGATAAGGATGGAAATCCTCTTACCTATCTCGATATAATAAGCGTTGAGGAATCGATAGAAGAAAAGCTTGATTTAAAGGTAAAAAACACGCTTCGCCGTAATGAAGAGCGTGACCGATCTAAGCTTCACCGCCCCTCGTATATACGTGATATAGAAAAGATAATGCATCATCCCTTCTACAACAGATATACAGATAAAACACAGGTTTTTTCGTTTTTTAAGGATGATGATATAACAAGGCGTGCACTTCACGTTCAGCTTGTGTCACGAATTGCGAGAAATATAGGACGGCTTTTAGGACTTGACCTTGACTTGATTGAGGCGATTGCCCTCGGCCACGATATAGGTCACACGCCGTTTGGGCACGCAGGGGAAAGACTGCTCGGTGAAATATATAAAGAAAGAACGGGGCGGTTTTTCAATCATAATGTGCATAGTGTAAGGGTGCTTGACAAAATATTTAATCTTAACATAAGTCTTGATACTCTTGACGGAATACTCTGCCATAACGGGGAATTAGAGCTTAAGGAATACCGCCCGTCAGTGCTTCGTGATTTTACAGAGTTTGACGAAAAGGTTGAAATGTGTTACATTGATAAGGAAAACGTGAAGAAGCTTATCCCCTCCACCCTTGAGGGATGCGTGGTAAGGGTAAGCGATATAATTGCATATCTTGGCAAAGACCGTCAGGATGCAGAGCGTGCAGGAATGGACTTTTCATATGACGGCAGTTATAATTCATATATAATAAATAATTTAATCGTGAATATTGTAGAAAACAGCTTTGGCAAGGACTATATAAAATTAGATGACGAATATTTTGAGGCACTCAAAACTGCGAAAAGCGACAATATGAAAAAAATATATATGTCAGAAAGTGTTAACGAGCAGTACGATAAATGCCTCCGCCCGATGTTTGCGATGCTTTATGAAAAACTGCTGTCTGACCTTGATACCCCTGACAGTATAATAAGAAGACATCATATTGATTATATAAATAAAAGGCGTGGTTATTACGGCGCAGGCGATTATATGGCAGAAAATACGAAGGATGATATGGTGGTCGATTTCATTGCGTCAATGACGGATGATTATTTTATAGATATATGTGCATATCTTCTGCCCGATGCACCAACAGTGAAATACACAGGATATTTTGATTAAGGAGAATAACAATGGATAACAAAAAAATGGCACAACTTCTTTTCCCGCATATTGATAAATCGCCCCTTTATTATGAGGAGCTTTATCCCAAAAGAAATCTGCCCGAGGGTGCAAAGGTTACAAGACTTGGTCCAAGCCCGACGGGATTTATCCACCTCGGGAACCTTTTCGGTGCGATAACAGATGAAAGACTGGCGCATCTTAGTGACGGTGTATTCTTCCTTCGAATAGAGGACACCGACCAAAAGCGTGAGGTTGAGGGTGCAGTTGATGTGGTAATAAATACGCTCAGGTATTTTGGCGTGGAATTTGACGAGGGCGCCCTTTCTGACGGGGAAAAGGGTGATTACGGCCCCTACAGACAGAGACAGAGAGCCCAAGTTTATCAGACCTTTGCAAAAAGTCTTGTTGAAAGAGGTCTTGCATACCCGTGCTTCTGCACGGAGGAGGAGCTTTCTGCGATGCGTGAAAAGCAGACAGAGCTTAAGGAGAATTTTGGTTACTATGGTAAGTGGGCAGTGCACAGAAATATAACCTTTGAGGAAGCGCAGAAAAACATTCAGGAGGGAAAAAGCTTTGTCCTTCGTTTCCGTGCGCCCGAGCCTTCGGGAAAGACCTTTACAGTAAAGGATGCTATCCGTGGGGACCTTACAATGCCTGAAAATGAGCAGGACGTTGTCCTCTTAAAATCAGACGCAATTCCCACATACCATTTTGCACACGTAGTTGACGACCATCTTATGCGTACAACACACGTAGTAAGGGGTGAGGAATGGCTCGCAACACTTCCCATCCACGTTCAGCTTTTTGATACAATGGGTTGGGAAAAGCCGATATACTGCCATACGGCACAGCTTATGAAGATTGATAATGGTGTTAAACGTAAGCTCAGCAAGCGTAAAGACCCTGAATTGTCACTTGATTATTATAAGAGTGAGGGTTATCTCCCCGGTGCAGTATGGGAATACCTTATGACGGTGCTTAACTCCAATTACGAGCAGTGGAGAATGGAAAATCCTGATGCTGATGTTAAGGAATTTAATTTCACGGCAGAGAAAATGGGAATAAGCGG
>JAZRQT010000069.1:0-1539 GCA_045650105.1 Clostridia bacterium
TGCAACAACGTCCTCACCCTGTGCATTTACAAGGAACTCACCCATAAGTCCTCTTTCACCGGTTGCGGGGTCACGTGTAAATGCAACACCTGTACCGCAATCGTCACCCATGTTACCAAACGCCATCATCTGTACGTTAACGGCTGTACCCCATGAATAGGGAATATCGTTGTCACGACGGTATACGTTTGCACGGGGGTTGTCCCATGAACGGAATACTGCCTCTACAGCACCCATAAGCTGTTCCTTGGGGTCTGTGGGGAAGTCCTTACCGATTTTTGATTTATATTCTGCCTTGAACTGCTCAGCAAGAGTCTTAAGATCCTCTGCTGTAAGGTCAATATCATTCTTAACGCCCTTAGCTTCCTTCATTTCGTCGATAAGCTGCTCAAAATACTTCTTACCAACTTCCATAACTACGTCAGAATACATCTGGATAAATCTTCTGTAGCAGTCGTAAGCCCATCTTGCGTTGCCGCTCTTTGCAGCCATAGCCTCAACAACGTCTTCATTAAGACCGAGGTTAAGGATAGTATCCATCATACCGGGCATAGAAGCTCTCGCACCGCTACGAACAGATACAAGGAGAGGATTTTCCTTATCACCGAATTTCTTTCCGCAAACTTCCTCCATCTTAGCGATGTATTCCATAATCTGTGCCTGAATATCATCGTTGATTTTGCGGCCGTCCTCATAATACTGTGTGCAGGCCTCTGTTGTGATTGTGAAGCCCTGAGGAACGGGAAGACCGATTGCGGTCATTTCAGCAAGGTTCGCACCCTTACCACCGAGAAGATTTCTCATTGTGGCATTACCTTCGCTGAAGAGATAAACAAATTTTGTCATCTGATTAACCTCCTAAGTTAAAATTCTTTACTTATATTTTTGTCGCACCTAATATCATACACTATTTTTCCCATAATTTCCAGTGTTTTTTTAAAATTTTTATTTTTTTATTGTGTTTTTATAACGATTTTTCGCAAAAAAGCAAGGGAATTGGGCAAATTTCCTAAATGATACGATAAAAACGGCTCCGTAATTCTTGAAAGTGATGCGGCAGTGTCCATATTGCAGACGGCAAAAAGCGCATCTTTAAGGCTCGAGCTCGTTATGTAAAGCAAAAGATTGATTTCATTTGGCGTTACGGGGATAGCATCAGGGGATTTATGCTCCGAGCAGCGCACTTCTCCCTCTGACGGACAGAAAAACCTTGCGGTAGAGCCGCACGGACACTCCAATAAAAATTCAGGCATTATTCCGAAAAGCTCCATAAGCCTGAGTTCAAATACCGCCTTTATAAGTGGTGCAGCATCAGTTCTCTTTGTAAGAACATAGAGAGTATTGAGAAGTAACCTTACTTCCTCCTCGGCGGGAGCAGCGCTTTGCACGCAGAGCCTTGCAAGGTCAGCAAAATAAGCGCCGTAGGAAAGAAGCTCCACGTCCT
Source organism: Clostridia bacterium (assembly GCA_045650105.1). Lineage (GTDB taxonomy): Bacteria > Bacillota > Clostridia > UMGS1883 > UMGS1883 > UMGS1883. The sequence goes on from JAZRQT010000069.1 coordinate 1,445, forward strand.
TTGAAAGGGAAGAGAAGCTTTCAATCAAATCGGCGCTTGAAAGTGAATAAAGTCCGTCTTTAATTTTTTTTAATACAAAGGAAGAATAAGAAAGG
>JAZRQT010000070.1:0-18617 GCA_045650105.1 Clostridia bacterium
CTAAGGTATTCCTTATGGACGAACCTCTCTCAAACCTTGATGCTAAGCTTCGTGTTCAGATGAGAACTGAAATTTCTAAGCTTCATCAGAGACTTCAGACAACATTCATCTACGTTACTCATGACCAGACAGAGGCTCTTACAATGGGTACAAGAATTGTTGTTATGAAGGATGGTATCATCCAGCAGGTTGATACTCCTCAGAACCTTTACAACAGCCCTGTTAACGTATTCGTTGCAGGTTTCATCGGATCACCTCAGATGAACTTCTGCGATGCAGTTGTTGAGAAGAACGGTGAGGATACATTCCTTAAGTTTGGTGAGCATACAATTAAGCTTACTGCTGAAAAGGCTGCTAAGGTAGCAGACTATGTTGGTCAGACAGTTACTATGGGTATCCGTCCTGAAGATTTGTATGATGATGCAGATTCTCTTGCAAAATATGCTGATACAAAGTTCAAGGCTGATGTTGATGTAACAGAGCTTATGGGTGCTGAAACATACCTTTACCTTACAATTGATGGTCTTAACTTCATCGCAAGAGTTAAGCCCGACAGCACATCTGAGCGCAATCAGACAATTGATATCTGCATAGATCCCAACAAGATTCATATCTTTGAAAAAGATTCAGAAAAGACTATCACAAACTAATTTTTTAAAAATTAAAGCCTGCCGAAAAGGTCGTTTTCGGCAGGCTTTTTTGTATTTTTAATTATATGCGAGAAATAATACAATAGAAGTATTATTTTGAAAGGTATGATAATTATGAATAATGATGTTTCAAATCAAAATCCTGAAAATTTTGACTCAGCCTATACAGATGACCCTATATATCTTCTTGCACGTTACAAGGCATATGTAGATTTATTTGAAGATGACGATAAAAAGAAACGTGACGAAGAGAGGGAATGAATATGAATATAAGAACAGACCTTGCTATTGAATGTCGTGAAATGTTTGCCGGTGAAATTGCCGGCGTGGAAAGCATAAACCACGATAGTGACGGTATCAGTGTTACACACGTAAAAATAAGTACGCCGGAGGGCGCACTTAAAATAGGAAAGCCGATAGGAAACTATATTACTATAGAAATCAAACAGATGAATTTAGAGGACGAGGAAATTTGCGAACGAGGGGCGCAGGTAGTTTGTGATGAATTAAAAAAAATAATCAGTGTTCCAAAGGACGCATCGGTGCTTGTAGCAGGACTTGGAAACCAATACATTACACCTGATTCAATCGGACCGAAAACGGTTGGTAAGCTTTTGGTAACACGTCATATTACAAGCGAGGGAAATAACGGACATTCCTTTGATGTGCGTGCCGTAAGCGCCCTTGCCCCCGGTGTACTCGGACTTACGGGGATAGAAACAGGCGAAGTTATACAGGGCGTGGCAGACCGTGTTAAGCCCTCGCTTATTATCGCAGTGGATGCATTGGCATCAAGGAAATTAAGCCGTTTGGGAACAACGGTGCAGATTGCAGATACAGGAATAAGTCCCGGCAGCGGAGTGGGAAATAACAGAAAAGAGCTTACCGAAAAAACTCTCGGTGTGCCTGTAATTGCAATTGGTGTTCCTATGGTGGTAGATGCGGCGACACTTACTATGGATGCAATGGAAACTCTTTCACAGCATATGAGTAAAAAATTTTCGAAAAATGCCGAGGAATTAGTAGATGCATTTGAACATGGAGGCAGGGAATTTATAAATGAAGCCCTCTCAAAAGAAAGCACAAATATGATTGTTACCCCAAATGATGTTGATGTAATTTCAAATCAGGCAGCCGAGATTATTGCCGAAGGCATAAATCGTGCACTGCATATAAAATAATATTGAAAGATGCTTCCTTTTGTGGTAGAATATTCCTTAAAGGAAGTGAGGCAATGAGCTGGCTTGGAATACACGTAAAGGGACTTAGAAAATATGCAGGATTGACGCAGGAGCAGCTTGCACAAAGAATTATGGTAGGAGTTACCACAATTGAAAATATAGAATCAGGTTATCTCGCTGCGCCCCCGATTCCGCTTCTGGAGAAAATTGCAAAAACCTTTGATGTAACAACCGAGGCACTTTTAATGCCCCAGCCAATCGAAATGGTTTCCGAGCGTTCAAAGGAGGTCTATGTTGTAAAGGAGCTGTCTTCCAATGTGGCACTTCCCGCCTGGAATGATGTAAGCGATGTTATTTACGTTGACCGTGATGTTTTGCGAGGTTATGACCATATAGCAGTAAGGGTGAAGGATAACTCAATGCTGATGGCGGGCATTAGATGTGATGCCGTAGCTCTTGTACGTATTGGTGCGCCTCTTAAAAACGGAGATATTGTATTGGCACTTTATGAAAATAAAAGTATTGTGCGAAAATACTACCTTGAAGGGACTAAAATTCTTCTCCGGGCGGCAAATACAATTGAAAATTACCCTGATATATACTTTGATGCTAATAAAGATAAGTCAAATATAATAGGAAAAGTAATTAAGGTGGAAACTTATGTGTAGTCATCGACTTTAAAAAATGACGAAAATCACAAATCCTACTTGCATTTTTACTCAATTAGTAATATACTGTCATATGGATGTTTAATTTAGAAAGAGAGAGACCTTATATGGTATATTTGGATAATGCTGCAACAACAAAAATGAAAGACAGCGTTCTTTCGGCAATGATGCCGTATTTTTTTGAAAATTTCGGAAATGCGTCCTCAACATATACAACGCCCGGACAAGCTGCACGCACAGCTCTTACAAAGGCGAGGGAAACTATTGCCCAGTGTATTGGTGCGACAGAGCGTGAGCTGTTTTTTACAAGCGGCGGAAGTGAAGCAGACAACTGGGCGATTAAGGGTGTCATGCTTAAAAACAAAAAAAAGGGTAATCATATAATAACTACAACGATAGAACATCACGCAGTGCTCCACACGTGTGAGTTTCTGGAAAAACAGGGATATAAAGTTACCTATGTTCCTGTGGATGAGTACGGTATGGTAAGCGTAAGTGATATAGAAAATGCGATTACCGACGAAACAGTGCTTGTCAGTGTGATGTTTGCAAATAATGAAATTGGAACAATAAATCCTATTGCGGAGATTGGAAAGCTCTGCAGAGAAAAGGGTGTTTATTTCCATACTGATGCCGTTCAGGCGACGGGCGCAGTTAAGATAGATGTTGAGAAACAGAATATTGACCTTCTTTCTATGTCTGCGCATAAGTTCCACGGCCCTAAGGGTGTGGGTGCACTGTATGTAAGAAAAGGTGTACAGATAGAAAATCTTATCCACGGCGGTGCGCAGGAAGGCGGAAAGCGTGCAACAACTGAAAATGTTGCAGGTATTGTCGGTATGGCAGAGGCACTTAGTGAGGCTACGGCAAATATGGAGGAAAAGACGGCGAAAATCACGGCGCTTCGTGATTACCTTATAAAGGCTGTTCTTGAAACTGTTCCGTACACACGCCTTAACGGACATCCTGAAAAAAGACTTCCGAACAATACAAGCTTTTGCTTTAAATATATAGAGGGGGAAAGCCTTCTTTTAAGTCTGGATATGCAGGGGTATGTGGTTTCAAGCGGCTCTGCCTGCACATCAGGCTCACTTGACCCGTCGCACGTGCTTTTGGGAATAGGTCTCCCGCATGAGATTGCACACGGCTCGCTTCGGGCATCGCTTTCAGAATTTACAACAAAAGAAGAAATAGACTCTTTTATTAAGGCTCTTGCACCGATTGTGCAGAGATTAAGAGATATGTCGCCCTTATACGAGGGTGTAGAAAGGAAATGATATAAATGTACAGTGAAAAGGTTATGGACCATTTTTCAAACCCCAGAAACGTCGGGGAAATTGAAGATGCAAACGCAGTAGGAACTGTGGGTAATGCGAAGTGCGGCGATATAATGAAAATTTATATGAAAATAGAAAATGACATAATAAAAGATGTCAAATTCAAAACGTTTGGATGCGGTGCCGCCGTTGCAACAAGCTCTATGGCAACAGAGCTTGTAATCGGTAAAACCGTTGACGAGGCTCTCGGGCTTACAAACAAGGCTGTTGTAGAGGCGCTTGACGGACTTCCGCCGGCAAAGCTTCACTGCAGTGTCCTTGCCGAGGAGGCAATAAAGGCAGCTATTCAGGATTACTATGATAAAAACGGAATAGAGAAAAAAGTTGATTGCAGCGGTAATTGCGAACACTGCCATATCCATCATTGATATAAGTTATTGCCATTGATTTTTAGCGTTTTGTATATACTGCGCAAGGGATTGCGCAAAATATTTTGCACCAAGCAGTGCCTCGTCAAGGGTATTGCCGTTGGTGCCGACTTCAACAATTACACTGCCGGGAGCCAACTGCTGATTAAAGCGTTGGCTCCTGAAGTTTATCGGGCGGCAAAGACCGCTATAGTGCATCTGTACATACTGTTGAAGTGTTACGGCAAAATTCATATTTGTTTTCCAGTTTTCGTGCGTAAGACCGCTTATGTTACTGCCCACAACAAGCATTACAGAGGCGGCATCCTTACCGTCTATTTTTGATGTGTACTTGATTTTTTCGCCGTTTTCGCCTTCTATGGCATCACGGTGTACGTCGAGTACAATCTGTATGGATGGGTCGTTTTTGATGTAATTTGCAATGGTTACAGCGCTTTTGTTATAACTTCCGTTATAGCTTGGGTAATCGTTAATTGTGGTGTCGTGGTAGACTTTTATGCCGTTTTGGGAAAGGACATCTTTGATTTCATTCCCCACACGTACCATATTGTAGTTTTTATCAAGGGTCCTGTCAGTGTCGCTGGGCGTGTAGGAATAGCTTTGTGACGGAGTATAGCTCTCTGTAGTATGGGTATGCACTATCAGTACCGATACATCGCCTTTTAAAAATTCAGGCATGGCTACACTGTAGGCGGAGGCATCGACAGCGTGATTTGTGGAGTTGTTGATTTTTACCGTATCTGCGGAGTGGGCAGGAGAGCGGGAAAGAATATTTCCGTTTTCTGTGTTTTCGGGCGGGGGCGGAGTTTGTACACTCTTTTCTTCTTTGTGAGGTTTTACCGCCGTTTTTTTGAGTAGCAAAAACACACCTTTTCCGGGGGAGCTTTTTTTGAAAAAGGCAGGACTTTGACAAAGACAGCTTTCAACAAAGGACTCGGGCACATCAATCAGGAGAATTTTTTGTGAAAGCAATGTGCTTATAAGAACTGATACAAAAAATGCACACAGCAAAAATAAAACACGCAAAAATTTAAGATTAAGAACAATTACCGGTGTTTTTTTCAAAAAAATCACCTCTTTTATTGAATATATATTGATTTATTTTTATTTTTATGCGATAATATTAATGTATCTTAAAATGAAATATTTATGGATAGAAAGGAAACGTGGGATAATATGTTAGTATCAGCAAAGGAAATGCTTGAAAAGGCACGTGACGGTCATTATGCCGTAGGTCAGTTCAACATCAACAATCTTGAGTGGACAAAGTCAATTCTTTTAACTGCACAGGAGCTTAATTCACCTGTAATTTTAGGTGTTAGTGAGGGCGCAGGAAAATATATGGCAGGTTATAAGACTGTTGTAGGTATGGTTAATGGTATGCTTGAGGAGCTTAACATTACAGTTCCCGTTGCACTTCATCTTGACCACGGCAGTTACGAGGGGGCGCTTAAATGTATTGAGGCGGGCTTCTCTTCTGTTATGTTTGACGGCTCGCACTATCCTATCGATGAAAATATTGAGAAGACAACCGAGCTTGTGAAAATCTGCGGTAAAAAGGGTCTCAGCCTTGAGGCAGAGGTTGGCTCAATCGGCGGTGAGGAAGACGGTGTTATCGGTGGCGGTGACATTGCTGACCCCGAAGAATGTAAGGCTATTTCAGAGCTTGGCGTAACAATGCTTGCTGCAGGTATCGGCAACATTCACGGAAAGTATCCTGAAAACTGGAAGGGTCTTGATTTTGACGCCCTTGAAAAAATAAAGAATGCAACAGGCAACATTCCGCTTGTTCTTCACGGCGGTACAGGTATCCCCGAGGATATGATTAAAAAGGCAATCAGCCTCGGTGTTGCGAAGATTAACGTAAATACAGAATGTCAGCTTTCTTTCGCAGCTGCTACAAGAAAATATGTTGAGGAGGGTAAAGACCTTCAGGGTAAGGGATTTGACCCCAGAAAGCTTCTTGCACCCGGTTGTGAGGCTATAAAGGCTACAGTTAAAGAAAAGATGGAGCTTTTCGGTTCAGTAGGAAAGGCATAATAGCTGATATATAAAGATATAATTTCAAGCGGGGAAAACTTTCCCCGCTTGTTCAACATAAGAGGGAAAATGATGAGTAGTAAAAATCTTTCAAGGCAGGCACTTAAAAGGCTGCCGGTATATATGTCATATCTTAAGTCAATAGATTTGGCGGAAACGGAGTATATTTCATCTGCCACTGTTGCAAATGACCTTGACCTTAATGATGTTCAGGTAAGAAAAGACCTTGCCGCAGTTTGTAAGAGTGCGGGTGTTCCCAAAAAAGGTTTTGCAGTACGTGACCTTATTAACGGAATATCAGATTTTTTAGGATACAGAAACAGTAATGATGCAATACTTATAGGTGCGGGCAACTTGGGAATGGCACTTATGAGCTATCGTGGATTTGACAATTACGGTATAAATATTGTAGCGGCTTTTGATAACAGAGAAGAGGTAATTGATAACAAAAGGATATTCCCCCTTTCCTCTATAGGAAAGAAATGCGCAGAGCTTAATGTGAAAATAGGCATTATAACAGTGCCAAACACCGCTGCGCAGGAGGTTTGCGATCTGCTTGTAAAAAGCGGAATAAAGGCTATATGGAATTTTGCCCCCACACATCTTAAGGCGCCTGAGGATATTCTCGTACAAAATGAGAATATGGCATCCTCGCTTGCGCTTTTATCCCACCATCTGCGTGAAAAAATGGCAGGAGAATGATGAAATGAATACTTTGCATTTAAAATATATTATAGAAGTAGAAAAGACAGGCTCAATATCACGGGCGGCTGAGAATTTGTACATGAATCAGCCTCAGCTTTCAAAGGCAATACGTGAGCTTGAGGAAACGGTTGGAATTTCGATTTTCAAGCGTAGTTCAAAGGGTGTTGTTCCAACAACAAAGGGTGCGGAATTTATTATGGATGCAAAGGGTATTATTGCACAACTGCAACGCCTTGAAACGACATACAATCCAAAAAAGAGTGAGAAGGTTACTCTTGACGTGGCAGTTGCAAGGTGCGGATATATATGCGAGGCTTTTAAGAGGTTTTTGCAGAACATATCAAGCGACAGAAAGGAAAAGATTACTTACAGAGAAACAAACTCAACACGTGCAATAAAAAATGTTGCAACGGGTGAGAATAATATAGGCATTGTAAAATATAACGCTATGTATGAGCAGTATTTTGTTCAGATGCTTGAGGAGAGGGAACTTCGACATAAAATTCTATGGGAATATGATGAAGTGATTTTAGTTTCAGCACAAAGTCCTCTTGCAAAACTGAAAGAGGCTGATGAGCATACACTTTCTGATATGACCGAAATCCTTTTCGGGGATAATGTTATTCATTACGGAAGATCCGCACGCAAAATAAAAAGCGCACGTGAGAATGAAAATATGAATCATATTATGGTATATGACCGCACATCAATGTGCGCCACCCTTTCAGGAGATTTGAATTCTTATGCCCGAATAACACCTCCTCCGAAAGGTTGTTATGATGAAAAAAAGTTTGTTGTTATTCCTTTAAAGGCTGAAGATAAAACATACCGTGATGTAATTTTCTACAGAAAAGATTACAGAATGAGCGAGACAGATAAGCTCTTTATATCACTATTACATCAGGTAATATCAGAATTGGGATAAATAAAAAGATGTAAAAAACTGAGTTTTTTACATCTTTTTTGTGGCTGCAATGGATAATGATATATCGATAAAAGAATAATGGTATATAAAAACACACATTTACAATTTCAAGCACTGCTCATATAATAAAAGCAAAGATGGAATAGAAAGACAGAAAGGATGATGGGAATGAAAGAGGAAAGAATACTGATTGACAGTGTTGAAAAACTCGAAAAAGAAATTGAGAGAGTACGCAAAGCGCAGAAAACTTTTGCATCCTACACACAAAGTCAGGTTGATAAAATTTTCTTAGCAGCGGCAACGGCGGCAAACAAAGCAAGAATTCCTCTTGCAAAAATGGCTGTCGAAGAAACAAAAATGGGCATTGTGGAGGATAAGGTTATTAAAAACAACTATGCCGCCGAATATATATATAACGCCTATAAAGACACAAAAACGTGTGGCGTGGTTGAAGAGGATAAGGCGTTTGGAATAAAGAAAATCGCTGAGCCTATCGGTGTTATTGCGGCGGTAATACCCACAACAAATCCTACATCTACCGCAATTTTTAAATGTCTGATTGCTCTTAAAACAAGAAATGCAATAGTTATATCACCTCATCCCAGAGCAAAAGAGGCTACAATTGCTGCGACAAGACTTATTCACGATGCGGCAGTGTCCCAAGGGGCACCCGAGGGGATAATCAGCTGGATTGATGTACCAAGCCTTGATATGACAAACACAGTTATGAAAGAGGCAGATATTATTTTAGCAACGGGTGGTCCCGGTATGGTGAAAGCCGCATACTCAAGCGGCAAGCCTGCTCTTGGCGTTGGCGCAGGAAACACCCCCGCAATTATTGATGAGAGTGCTGATGTTGTGCTTGCAGTAAACTCAATCATTCATTCAAAAACCTTTGACAATGGTATGATTTGCGCATCAGAGCAGTCGGTTATTGTTCCTGAAAGCATTTATAATGATGTGAAAAAGGAATTTGGCAAAAGGGGATGCTATTTCCTCTCTCCCGAAGAAACGGAAAAAGTAAGAAAAACTATTATTATAAATGGTGCTCTCAATGCGAAAATTGTAGGGCAGAGTGCATATAAAATTGCACAGCTTGCAGGTGTTTTTGTTTCGGAGAATACAAAAATCCTTATCGGCGAAGTAGAAAGTGTTGAGCTTTCAGAGGAGTTTGCCCACGAAAAGCTTTCTCCCGTTCTTGCTATGTATAAGGCAAATGATTTTGAAGATGCACTTGATAAGGCGGAAAAACTTGTTGAGGACGGTGGCTTTGGCCATACCTCTTCGGTATATCTTAACGAAGTTACAGAAACTGAAAAATTAAACCGCTTTGCAGAGCGAATGAAGACCTGTCGAATTTTGGTTAACACACCATCTTCTCACGGCGGAATCGGTGACCTTTATAACTTTAAGCTTGCGCCGTCGCTCACACTCGGTTGCGGTTCTTGGGGCGGTAATTCTGTATCAGATAACGTTGGTGTAAAACATCTTTTGAATATTAAAACGGTAGCAGAAAGAAGGGAAAATATGCTGTGGTTTCGTGCGCCTGAAAAGGTATATATTAAGAAAGGCTGCCTGGGCGTTGCACTTGATGAGCTTAAAAATGTAATGGGTAAGAAGAGAGCCTTTATCGTAACTGATACCTTCCTCTACGAAAACGGTTACACAAAACCGATTACAGATAAGCTTGATGAAATGGGTATAGTTCACAGCACGTTTTTTGATGTTCAGCCTGATCCTACACTCTTAAACGCAAAGAATGGTGCAATGCAGATGGCGGCATTCAAGCCTGATACAATTATTGCGCTCGGCGGTGGCAGCGCAATGGACGCCGCAAAAATTATGTGGGTTCTCTATGAGCATCCCGAGGCTGACTTTATGGACATGGCAATGAGATTTATCGACATCAGAAAGAGAGTTTACACCTTCCCGAAAATGGGAGAAAAAGCATACTTTATTGCAATTCCCACCTCGGCAGGCACAGGCAGTGAGGTAACGCCATTTGCAGTTATCACAGACGAGAAAACAGGCGTTAAATATCCTCTTGCAGATTACGAGCTTCTGCCTGATATGGCAATTATTGATACAGACTTCCATATGTCTGCACCAAAGAGCTTAACGGCGGCATCGGGTATCGATGCAGTAACCCATGCTGTTGAGGCATATGCATCAATGCTTGCAACAGATTACACAGATGGTTTAGCTCTTAAAGCACTTAAGACAATATTTGAATATCTGCCAAAAGCATATGAAAACGGTCAGACAGATGTGGACGCAAGAGAAAAAATGGCTAATGCCGCTACAATGGCGGGTATGGCATTTGCAAATGCCTTCCTTGGCATTTGCCATTCCATGGCACATAAATTAGGCGCATTTCATCATTTGCCGCACGGTGTTGCAAATGCTCTTATGATTGAAGAAGTTATAAGATTTAACGCAAGCGAGGCTCCTCTAAAGATGGGTACATTCTCTCAGTATGACCATCCGCATACACTTGCCCGTTATGCAGAGATTGCAGATTACCTCGGTGTAAAGGGTAACACAGATGAAGAAAAGCTTGAAGGACTTATTAAGCTAATTAACGACCTTAAAGCAAAAGTTGGCATTAAAGAAACTATTAGGGATTACGGTATTGACGAAAAGGCATTTCTTGATAATCTTGACGAAATGACCGAGCAGGCGTTTGACGACCAGTGCACAGGCGCAAACCCCCGTTACCCGCTTATGAGCGAAATCAAACAGATGTATCTTAATGCATATTACGGAGGTGCAGAATAATGGAAAATATTATTGCAAAAAGACCTTCCAAGATTATTTATCGGGATGGTGATAAAACAATAAAGCTTTTTGATGAAAATTATTCGAAGTCAAATGTTCTTAATGAAGCACTTAATCAGGCACGTGTTGAAGAAACAGGACTTAAAATACCAAAGCTTCATGAGGTTAAGAAAATTGACGGCAAATGGGCAATAGTTCTTGATTATATTGAGGGAAAAACACTTGAAGAACTTATGAAGCAGCATCCTGAAAAAAAGGATGAGTATATTAATCGTCTTGTTGATATTCAGGTGGAAATACTTTCACACAAGGTAGCGCATCTTAATAAAATAAAAGAAAAAATGCATTCTAAGATAAGCTCCTCCGACCTTGATGCAACAACCCGTTATGAGCTTCATACCCGCCTTGACTCTGCACCCAAGCATAACAAGCTTTGTCACGGAGACCTTAATCCCGGAAACATTATTATTACGGAAAATGGCGAGGCTTATATTATAGACTGGGCACATGCAACGCAGGGAAACGGTGCGGCAGATGCGGCAAGAACATATCTTCTGTTTTCAATTGAGGGTGACAGCGAGGGTGCAGAGAAATATCTTGACACCTTCTGCAAAAAAACCGATACTGCACGTCAGTATGTTCAGCGGTGGATTCCCATTGTTGCGGCATCGCAGCTTACAAAAGGAAATGAAAGTGAACGTGACTTTTTAATGCGGTGGATAGATGTAATAGACTACGAATAGATGATGGTAAAACAATCATCTTGAAAAAGAAGTTTTATAAAGAAAACAATCCTCTGAAAAACGAAAATCATATATGGTGAAAAAAGGAGCAGTGACGATTATTTTAACACTGCTCCTTGAAATTTGTCTTGTTTTGTGTAAAATTAACTAAAATTGCAGAAAAAATTCTCCTTTTTTTTGGTTAATTTTTCCTTGTAGCATTTGACTATTGTGTGCATATTTGATAGAATAATAAAAAGACTAAAATAAGAAGTGTTAAGCGGAGGCGGATAAATGACGACAGTAAAAAAGAAAAACGCAAACGGTGAAAATCCATTCATAAAGACCTCCGAGCTTGAAAAGTTTAATAACGGAACGAATTTTAAAAGCTATGATTTTTTGGGGGCTATGGAGCGTGAGATATACGGCGAGCGGGGCTATAGCTTTGCCGTGTGGGCGCCTAATGCAGAGTTTGTCAGTGTGGTGGGCGATTTTAACGGCTGGGATACTGATAAAAACCCAATGAATCCGCAGGGGAGTTCGGGGGTGTGGCACTGCTTTATAAAAAATGTAAAAGAGGGGCAGTGCTATAAATATTTTATACGGGGAAGAGACGGGAAAGAGGTTTATAAGGCAGACCCCTACGCTCGTTACAGCCAGAAGCCTCCCCTTACGGCATCTGTTACCTATGATATAAACGGCTTTAACTGGACAGACGGAAAATGGATGGCACGCAGAGGGAAAACTGCGCCGTATGATAGACCGATGCTTATATACGAAATGCACCTTGGAAGCTGGAGAACGCACAGCGATGGCTCCTATTACACATACAGGGAACTTGCAGATGAGCTTCCCGACTACCTTTATGAGATGGGTTATACCCATCTGGAGCTGATGCCTGTTTCGGAGTTCCCCTTTGACGGAAGCTGGGGCTATCAGGTGACAGGATATTTTTCTGTAACAAGCCGCTTTGGTGAGCCAAAGGATTTTATGTATTTTGTGAATAAATGTCACGAAAAAAACATAAGTGTTATTATAGACTGGGTTCCTGCACACTTCCCAAAGGACGAACACGGACTTGCCCGCTTTGATACAACACCCATATATGAGTACCCTGACCCCAGAAAAGGGGAGCATAAGGAATGGGGTACGTATGTTTTTGATTACGGCAGGGGAGAGGTTGTTTCTTTCCTGATTTCGAGTGCTTTTTACTATCTCGGGATGTTTCATATAGACGGAATAAGGGTGGATGCGGTTTCAAGTATGCTCTACCTTGACTATGGCAGAAGTGAGTTCGTTACCAACAAATACGGCGGTAACGAAAATTTAGAGGCGATTTCTTTTTTGCAGACGCTTAACAGTGCTGTGTTCCAGGAATATCCAAATATACTTATGATTGCGGAGGAGTCCACGGCGTGGCCGAATGTGACAAAGCCGGTAGATGGCGGAGGTCTTGGATTTAATTACAAATGGAATATGGGCTGGATGAACGATATGCTCCGGTATATGAGTATGGACCCGTATTTCAGGCGTGACAACCATAATCTTCTGACTTTCTCAATGATGTATGCTTTTTCGGAAAACTATATCCTGCCCCTTTCACACGATGAGGTGGTACACGGAAAAGCATCGCTCATTCAGAAAATGTCGGGTCTTTACGGGCAGAAGTTTGATTCGCTGAGGACTTTCTTTATGTATAAAATGGCGCATCCGGGCAAAAAGCTCCTCTTTATGGGAGGTGAGCTTGCGCAGTTTATAGAATGGCGCTATTACGAACAGCTTGAATGGAAACTGCTCGAGTATGATGCCCACAGACAGTTTAAGGACTTTGTAAAGGAGTTAAATCACTTCTATAAAGACAGTAAGCCTATGTGGGAGATTGAGGATAGCTGGGATGGCTTTGAATGGATAAACGCAGACGATAATGAGCGCAGCGTGATTTCCTTTGTGCGCAGGGGAAAGAAAAAAACGGATGAGATTGTAGTTATATGTAATTTTACCCCTGTAGAGTATAAGGATTATGTTGTAGGTGTACCCAGAAGCGGCTTGTACAGCGAAGTTTTTTCATCTGCTCAGGCGCAGTTTGGAGGAAACGGACACGAAGTAAAGGCAGTATATGCAAAGAAGAAAGGCTTTAACTCAATGCCGTATACCATAAAGGTAGACCTTGCGCCGATGAGCGCAGTGTATCTTAAAAGAACTCAAAGTACACGTCAAAGAAAGAATAATCAAGACTCAATTTAGAGCCTTAATAAAAGAGAGGAAGGATTATAGATGAAATCAGCCGAGTGTTTAGCAATGATACTTGCCGGCGGACAGGGAAGCCGACTTGGCGTATTGACAAAAACAGTGGCAAAGCCCGCAGTTCCATTCGGGGGGAAGTACAGAATTATTGACTTTACTCTTTCTAACTGTATTCATTCGGGCATTTATACGGTGGGTGTTCTCACACAGTATCAGCCGCTTGAGCTTAATACTTATATAGGAAGCGGCGGACCTTGGGACCTTAACCGTAACTCAGGAGGTGTATACGTACTGCCCCCATATCAGAGTGCCGAAAAAGGCGAATGGTACAAGGGTACGGCAAACGCAATTTATCAGAATATAGATTTCGTGGACAAATTTAATCCCAAGTATGTTGTTATTCTTTCGGGTGACCATATATATAAAATGGACTACTCCAAAATGGTTAAATATCATAAGGAGAAGGGTGCAGATGCAACCATTGCCGTTATCGAGGTTCCGTGGGAGGAGGCAAGCCGTTTTGGTATAATGACTGCAGATAATGACGGAAAAATCGTTGAGTTTGCCGAAAAACCGAAGGAGCCAAAGAGTAATCTTGCGTCAATGGGCGTTTACGTATTCACGTGGGAGGTACTTAAAAAATATCTTACCAGTGACGAAAAAGACCCTGAAAGCTCGAACGATTTTGGTAAAAATATTATCCCGACAATGCTCGGAAGCGGTGAAAATATGTGTGCATATCCGTTTGACGGATATTGGAAGGATGTTGGTACGGTGCAGAGCCTTTGGGAGGCAAATATGGACATTCTTGCCGAGCCGCCCGCATTTGATTTAAGGGATAATTCGTGGAAAATATATTCAAGAAACCCTGTTAAACCGCCTCATTACATTGCAGGAAGTGCGAGCGTTAAGAACTGCTGTGTAACGGAAGGCTGTAACGTATACGGAAGCATCAGCCACAGTATTTTGTTTGAGGGTGTTACTGTAGAAAAGGGTGCGGTTGTTGAAGACTCAATCGTATTTCCCGGTGCAGTTATTAAGGAAAATGCCGTAGTTAAAAAGGCTGTTATAGGCGAAGAGGCAATTATAGGCAAAAACTGCGTTATAGGTGATGAAAATACTGCGAGCGATATGTATGAAAGTCAGTATTGCACGGGCGGAATTTCACTTATAGGCGGCGCAGTAGAGCTTCTTGATAATGTGAAAATCGGTGTAAATTCAATGGTTACCGAATCGGTAAAATGCAAGGGGGGTAAATAAGATGAGAGATATGATGGGAATTGTTATGGCTGATAACAGCGAAATCAGACTTAACGAGCTTACACAGATGCGCTCAATTCCTGCGCTCCCCTTTGGAGGAAGATACAGACTTATAGACTTTATTCTTTCAAATATGGTAAACAGCGGAATTATTAATGTGGGTGTTGCGACACATATTAACTATTCCTCGCTTATGGACCATATAGGAAGCGGTGCGCCGTGGGATCTTAACAGAAAAATTTATGGTCTCTTTATGCTTCCACCGTATGTAAGAGGCGGTGGTGCTATCAGCGCCGGAAATATTGACCAGCTTTACGGAATACTCACATTTTTGCGCCGCAGCCGTCAGCAATATGTGCTTTTGGCATCGGGTAAGATTGTGTGCAATATGACCTTTGATGATGCGCTCAGGGCGCATATTGAAAAGGATGCAGATATAACAGTAATATATTATGATAAAAAGAAAAAGGATGAACAGTTAAGCCGCAGCACCGTGTACGAGATTGCCCCTGACGGCAGAATTACAGGCATTGAAAATGAGCCGCATTTCCCCAAGACAACTCTTGAGGGTATGGATATGTACATTGTGGAGCGAATGAAGCTTATTGAGCTGATTGAGGAGGCATATGCAAGAGGAAGCCACGACTTTATACGTGATATTCTTCTTACAAAGCTTTCCAGCGCCAAAATTTACGGTTATGAGTACAAGGGCTTTGTAGGTAAGGTTGACTCTATCCGCAGTTATTATGAAAACAGTATGAAGATGCTCGACATAGATATCCGCAAAGAAATTTTTGGTGCAAAAAACCGTATTTATACAAAGGTTAAGGACCAGGTGCCCACCCAGTACGGGGCAGAGGCAACTATATCAGACTCACTCGTTGCTGACGGATGTGTTATAGAGGGCTGTGTGGAGAACAGTATTATTTCACGTGGCGTTCATATAGGAAAGGGTGCTGTTGTAAGAAACAGTATTGTAATGCAAAACAGCGTTATAGAGGAAAATTGCGATATAGAAAATGTTATAATTGATAAGGAGTGCACTCTGCGCGCATCAAAACGGCTTGTAGGTCAGCCTAATTATCCCGTTATACTTCCAAAACGAACTCTACTGTAGAAAGGATTTGACATATGAAAATATTATTTGCCACAAGTGAATGTGTTCCTTTTGTAAAAACGGGGGGACTTGCCGACGTTGTGGGCGCACTTCCTGCCGAGCTTTGTAGGGAGGGGTGTGAGGCACGTGTTATTTTACCGAAATACGGTGCCATTGCACAAAAGTATAAGGATGAGATGCGCTACATTGATAATATATATATCAAAATGGGCTGGCGAAGTCAGTACTGTGGAGTATTTGACCTTAAAATCGGAGATGTGACGTATTACTTTGTAGACAATGAATTTTATTTTGGAAGTGACCCGATTTACGGTGATATATCAGTGGATGTTGAGAGGTTTGCATTCTTTGACAAGGCTGTTTTAGCGCTTTTGCAGATTATCGATTTCTGGCCTGATGTAATTCACTGTAATGACTGGCAGACGGGAATGATACCCGTGCTTCTGCGTGCGCATTATCCGTATGATGAGCGTTATAACAGAATAAAAACCGTTATGACAATACACAACCTGAAGTTTCAGGGCATATATGACAAAAAGACTATTGCCGATGTGTGCGAGTTGGAGGACAGCTACTTCACGCCCGACAAGCTGGAGTTTTATAAGGATGCGAGCTTTTTAAAGGGCGGTCTTGTTTATGCCGATTATATAACCACGGTAAGTAAAACGTATTCACGTGAGATAATGAGTGATTATTTCGGTGAAAATCTTAACGGTCTTTTATCGGCGAGGGCAGACAGAGTTACGGGCATAATTAACGGAATTAATTATGAGGAGTGGAATCCGGGGACGGATGGCTTTATAGAAAATAACTATAATCTGCGCAACTTTGTTTCGCAGAAAAAGCTTAATAAGCTCGCCCTTCAAAAACAGTTTGGTCTCCGGGAAAATGAGGGTAAGTTCCTCATCGGTATGGTAACACGCCTTACGGGGCAGAAAGGTCTTGACCTTGTAGAGTGTGTTATGGACAATATCTTTGAAAACGGCGATGTCCAGATGATAATTTTAGGTACGGGCGAGGCGCAGTACGAAAATATGCTTCGTCATTTTGAATGGAAGTATAAGGGGGCGCTTGCTTCACTCATTATGTTTGACAATGCCGCAAGCCACAAGATATATGCAGGCTGTGATGCATTTCTGATG
Source organism: Clostridia bacterium (assembly GCA_045650105.1). Taxonomy (GTDB): domain Bacteria; phylum Bacillota; class Clostridia; order UMGS1883; family UMGS1883; genus UMGS1883. The sequence goes on from JAZRQT010000070.1 coordinate 17,138, forward strand.
CCGTCGCTTTTTGAACCATGCGGTGTTAGCCAGATGATTTCAATGCGTTACGGGACATTTCCCATTGTGCGTGAAACGGGCGGACTTCGTGACAGTGTGGAGCCGTATAATGAATATGAAAACACGGGAACAGGCTTTAGCTTTGCAAATTATAATGCACACGAAATGCTGGGAATTATTAACTATGCAAAGAAAACCTGGTATGATAATAAAAAATCCTGGCAGGCTATGGTAAAAAGGGCAATGAAAAGCGATTTTTCGTGGGCAAATTCAGCAAAAGAATATATTGACGTATACAACAGATTATAGTATAATGAAGAGGATGTAAAAAAAGTCCAGACCGCAAAAAGGCGATTAATATACAAAATACAATGTGTGTAAAAAATATAGAATTTTATCTTTTTGTTGAAAAATCTCATTTCTTCGATTTTTCTATATTTTTAAGCCTTTTTGCTACGAACAAACTTCGCCTCTCGACGTACCCACGTACGCCTTCGGGTAACCCAAGCTTCGCTTGGCTCAGTTTGTCCGTTCTGAAGCATTTTTTCCTATCCTCTGATAAGCAGGTGATGTAAAAAAGCAGCTTTTTTACATCACTTTCTTAATTTTTAACGTAAGGAGTTGATGATATTGGCAGGAAAAGCAAAATCACTTACTGCAAATCAACAACAGATAAAAGACGAAATAATAGGTAAGCTCAGCCGTCATTACGGACGCACCCTTGAGGATGCGACAAAGGCACATATATATAAGGCGGCGGCACTTACCGTTCGTGATAGAATAATGGAGCGCTGGACAGTATATCGCCGTGCGCAGCGAACAGCACAAAAGAAGGAACTATTTTACCTTTCCTTTGAATTCCTCATGGGAAGGTCTTTTGGAAACAATCTTCTTAACACAGGTCTTACAGACGATTATGACAAGGTTTTAAAATCGATGGGATGCTCGCTTGAGGAGATTTCGTCACAGGAAAACGATGCGGGTCTTGGAAACGGTGGTTTAGGCAGACTTGCGGCGTGTTTCCTTGACTCCCTTGCAACGCTGGAACTTCCCTCGTTTGGTTGCTCAATCCGTTACGAATACGGTCTTTTCAGACAGCTTATCGTAGATGGGGAGCAGGTGGAAACCCCTGACAACTGGCTTGGTGACGGAAGTGTATGGGAAATTGCACGTCCCGAGGAAAAGGTTACCGTACGTTTCGGCGGAAAGGTTTATACCGAAATGACCGATGACGGTATGAAGGTATTTTACGATGGGACAACAAATGTTGTGGGTATCCCGTATGATGTGCCGATTGTCGGCTATGATGCAAAGATTGTAAACACCCTCCGCCTTTGGTCAGCACGTGCGGAGCGTGACCTTGATATGTCAAGCTTTTCAGGCGGCGACTATCTTCGTGCGGTTGAGGAAAAGGCACTTGCAGAGGTGCTTAGTAAGGTTCTCTATCCTGAGGATAACCATCAGGAGGGTAAGGCACTCA